>JAXHMM010000013.1 GCA_034521445.1 Balneolaceae bacterium
CCGGGGAAGCCCTGGAGCTGCTTGAATAGCCCTTCGGCCCCTGCCTAGTTACCGTTCATCTGCTGGAAAAGGAAGTCCTGCAGGCTGAGCACCTGCACGCCGCTGGGAATCTCCACCATGGCGCGCGCCACGGACGACTGGTCGATGCTTCTCACCTCGGTCACCGACACCTTGCCATCCTCCCCGAAGTGGTCGATACGCATCGGGAAAAAGCCTTCCTGGAAAACGGGAGTGAAGGAGAGGTCGCTCCCGCCCAGCATGGACGGGCTGTCCAGCCACGATTCGGCCAGCATGCCCCAGTTGATATCCAGGCCGTCGGTCATCCAGATCTCCGTGTGCTGGTTCGGGTTCTCCCGGTCGCGGAAGACAAACTTCTCACAGCTGTAACCCTGGATCTGTCGCATCTCGCCAGTGCGCTCGTAGTCGATGCGCTCGTCGGCCTCCTCGGCCTGCTGCTGCATGGAGGCAGCCTCCCCCGAAAACATGGTCATGAAGGAGGTGAGATCGTCCTTGGTGATGGTCAGGGCCATGTCGTTGCCCGTCAGGAAAACGAAATCCTCGAAATCCAGCCGCACCAGCATGCCCTCAGTCTTGAAGGGCATGTTCGAGTCGTAGCTGTACTCGCCCTGAAGCAGGATGCGTTCGGGCGTCAGGTGCAGGGTGAAGGTGTCGGCGTCACGCCGCTCGCCGTCCTCGATCTGGTAGCTGTCGAAGGTGATGGTGCCCTGGAACTGCGCAAGCGCGGGCAGGGCCGGGAGGGCCAGTATGAGCGCCAGAAGTACGGGTAAAATGCGTCGGGTGTTCATAAACGTGGGTTGGGTGCGGGTTGTTTAGCGTCTTGTACCTGCTGCCGGGAGATATTGTTGCGGGGGAGGGAGGCGCAGCGGCTTGCAGCGGCCGCACCCCGTCCATGACCCTCTCAGGCCTCCTGCAGCACGTCGGTATCCACATTTACTTTCTTGATCCAGCCTCCGGCCAGCAGGTCGTCGCCCTCGTAGCAGACCACGGCCTGGCCGGGCGTGATGGCTTCGCGACCGGCGGGGAAGTAGACCTGCAGCTCGTCCTCGCCGGTCTGCGTAAGATAACCCACCGCGCCGTCGTCGTTGTAGCGGATGGCGCCGGTGATCTCCATATCGTCTTCCGGCACACGGTCGTATTTCATCAGGTTGATATCGCGGGCCACGGCGGTGGTGCTCACCAGGTCGTTCTTTTCGCCCACCGTGATCACGTTGGTCTTCGGGTCGATGTCGGTCACGTACACCCGCCTGCCCAGGGCCAGGTCGAGTCCCCGGCGCTGGCCGATGGTGTAGAATGGATAACCCTCGTGCTCGCCCACGATGTTGCCCTCCTGGTCCACGAACTTGCCGCCGGCCACGCGCTCCTCGAGCCCGTCCACGCGGTCCTTCAGAAAGCGCCGGTAGTTGTCGTCCGGCACAAAGCAGATCTCGTAGGAGTCGGGCTTGTCGGCCACCTTGGTGAGGCCGAACTCCTCGGCCATATCTCGGATATGGGTCTTTTCGTAGGTGCCCAGCGGAAAAATGGTGCGCGCCAAGTGCTTTTGTCGCACGCCCCAGAGGGCGTAGGACTGGTCCTTGCGCGGATCAAGTCCCCGCGAGACCACATAGCGGCCGTTCTCCTCCCTCACACGGGCGTAATGACCGGTGGCGATGTAGTCGCAGCCCAGCTTGTCGGCGCGGCGCAGCAGGGCCGCCCACTTGATATGGGTATTACACAGCACGCAGGGATTCGGCGTTCGTCCCGACATATAATCCTCCACAAAGCGGTCGATCACCCAGTCGCCGAACTCGTCGCGTATGTCCACAATGAAGTGCTTGAAACCGTGGCGCACCGCGATTTGCCGGGCGTCGTTCATCGACTCCAGGGTGCAGCAGCCTGTCTCCTTGTCGGACTTCCCCCCTACCCGGGAGTAATCCCAGGTCTTCATGGTGATGCCAATTACGTCGTATCCCTGCTCCTTGAGCATCACGGCGGAGACCGAAGAGTCCACGCCGCCGCTCATGGCAACCAATACGCGTCCTTTGCTGCTCATGGTTTGGTTTGTGTGTGCGTTGTGCGGTTCGAAAGATGCGAGTTGACAGGCGCTTCGGGCGACAGGCCCGGCGCCAACCCGCAAAATACCATTTTTTTGTGTAAATCGTGTGAACACCACCCCCGACTTCGGACTTCCCGACTTATTCGACTTCAAGACTTTCAGACTTTAAAGACTTGAAGAAAGGCCTACATATATAGATAGGGCTTCCAGTCTTCTTGAACCCCTCCCAGGATAGACTGAAGGAAGGTGATGTGCACGGGGCGGAAAGGCTTGCGTTTGAGCGGCATGGAGGCCTCTTCCGGGGTGCGGTTGCCCTTGCGCACGTTGCACTCGTCGCAGGCGGTCACCAGGTTCTCCCAGGTATCGCGCCCCCCGCGGCTGCGCGGCAGCACGTGGTCGATGGTCAGGTTGCGGGAGACCCCGCAGTACTGGCAGCGGTTGCCGTCGCGCTTCATCACGTTGCGCCGGGAGAGCACGATGCGGTTATAGGGCAGGTTGATGTAGCGGCGCAGGCGGATGACCGACGGGTACTCATGCTCCCGGGAGACGGTGCGGATCTTCTTGTCCGGGTAGTCGTGGAGCATCTCCGCCTTGTCCAGGAAGAGCAGCTTCACGGAGCGCTGCACCGAACAGACGCTCAGCGGCTGATAGTCCTTGTTGAGTACGAGTACGTTTGCATCCATCGCTGGAAAAGAGTTGGCCCTCCGAAAAGGGCTTCCTTTTGATCGTCAACGTGTAGAATCAACATGAAATTTCGCTCAAATGCAACACAGGAAGGCCTGAGGGGGAATCTCGCGGGACGCGGCGGGTCTATCCGCCAAAGAAGTATTTGATGATCTCCGCCTTGATCTCGGGATTGATGGCCACGGCCAGGGCGATGGAGACGGCCAGACCGATGAGGGCGTAGCCCGCGTCCTTGCCGATAAGCTTGAGCGACCGGCCCAGGGGCTTGCCCTTGCCGCGCATGTCGGAAAAGGTCATGGCGAGCTCCCGGCCGGCCAGCAGGCCGATGAACACCCAGGTGGTGCTCATGGGGATGTTGCTCTGGATCTTGAAAAAGTAGAGGATGACGGCGTAGGTAAAGTCAATGATGGTGGCCGAGCGTATGTCACGCACGTCCGACTTCTCGGTCACCACCTTCTGGATCTTGTCCCCGCGCAGGTAGAAGAGAATGCCCAGCCCGAAAAAGATGTAGAGGGCGAAGGCGAGGAACTGCCATATCGAGAGCTGACGCGGCAGGTAGACCGCGATGTTGGCGGCGTCCTGCATGATCCAGACGGCCCAGAGCGATCCGCTGGTGATCCACTGGATGACCGTCCAGTAGACTGCCGGCTCGCCCTTGACAAATTTCTGGATCACCTTCGAAAGGAGCATCCAGACCACAATGGCGACGACGAAGGCCACAAAGTAACCCGAGAGGCTTTTCACCAGCACGTTGCCGATGGCGCCCGCGCTGGCCGAGAAACAGCTCAGCAGCAGAAAGGTGGTCGAAACCGGCATGCGCATGCGCGTCAGCAGCAGCAGGAAGATGGGCGCGGCCACCTGCAGAAAGGTAAAGGAGGAGGGGGCCTCCGAAAAGCCCTTGGATGCCAGGCGCTGGTGGCTGACGTCCCCGTCGTACACCACCCAGCTGTAGGTGACCGTCGCCAGGAAGATCCCGCCGATGAACAGCCAGAGCACCCACCACTTCTTGTCCTCGTTGGAGGCCAGAAAGGTGCCGATGGTCTGGATGCTGTCGTTGGCGATGGCCGAATAGCCCGCCAGGGCGAAGCCCACCCACTTGGCCACCTCGGCGTTGGGAAAGGTGATCCCCGCCATGAAAAAGAAGATGCCAATCAGGGCCAGGAAAGTCCTCTCCTCCCGGAAAACCGTATAAAAACTGGTGGGGATGAGCTGCTGCAGAAAGGATTCGTTCTCAGGCTGCTCGGAAGACTGGGACATTAAGGCCGTTTGCGTTGCAGTGTGCGGGTGTTGACGAGCCGCCGCCGGCAGGGGGGCGGCGTGCGAAAAATCCATCCAAGGGTATTAAACATATGTTAACTTAATATTAACAAACGCCTATTTGCTCAAATCTTAACACAATCTTAATGCCGGACCTGCCCGAAAGCCTGCAGGGGAGGGCCAGCCTTAAGGCCCCTCGAAATATTTCGTACCTTTCAGCGGGCAATTAATTGGGAGTTTTCTTCAAAATCCTCATTATATTTAGCCCGTTTCGAACACCGCCCAAACTGTCTATTCACCAGCTTTTCATGCCGTACAACAAGAACATGTACACCACCGGCTTCTACAAGGAGCCGGGACCCAAACTGGACGAGGAATCGCCCTTCGAATCGATGATGGAGCGCTTCCGCTTTGCCGCGGAACTCCTTGAACTGGAGGAGGGCATGTTCCAGTACCTGGCCAGCCCCGTCAAGCAGGTGATCGTCTCCGTGCCGGTGGTCATGGACGACGGGAGCATCGAGGTTTTCGAAGGCTACCGCGTGATCCACGACAACGTGCTGGGCCCCTCCAAAGGGGGGCTTCGCTATGCTCCCGACGTAACCCTGGACGAGGTGAAGGCCCTCGCCGCCTGGATGACCTGGAAGTGCGCCATCGTAAACGTGCCCTTCGGCGGTGCCAAGGGCGGCATCCGGTGCAACCCCAACGAGCTTTCCAAGGCGGAGCTGGAGCGCCTCACCCGCCGCTTCACCACCAATATGGTGGAAATTTTCGGGCCGGACCGCGACATTCCCGCCCCCGACATGAACACCAACGAGCAGGTGATGGCGTGGATCATGGACACCTACTCCATGAACGTGCAGCGCACCGAAACAGCCGTGGTCACCGGCAAACCCATCATCCTGGGAGGCTCGCATGGCCGCAAGGAGGCCACCGGCCGTGGCGTGGTGACTGTCACGCTGGGCGCCCTCAACCGCCTGGGCATCCTCCCCAACAAGTGCACCGTGGCTGTACAGGGCTTCGGCAACGTAGGCTCCATTTCCGCCAAGCTTATGTATGAGCAGGGCGCCCGGGTCATCGCAGTCAGCGACGTATCCGGCGGCTACTACCGCAGGGACGGGCTGGACATTCCCGCCATGATGGAGTATGCCCTAAACAACAACAATGCCCTGCAGGGCTACCCCGACGCCGAACCCATTTCCAACGAGGAGCTGCTGCAGCTGGAGTGCGACGTGCTCATCCCGGCGGCCAAGGAGGACCAGATCGGCCGCCACAACGCCGACAAGATTCGGGCCCGCATTATCGCCGAAGGCGCCAATGGTCCGGTGACCGCCAACGCCGACAGCATTCTCGAAGACAACGGCATCATGGTTATTCCCGACATCCTTGCCAACGCAGGCGGGGTGACCGTCTCCTACTTCGAGTGGGTGCAGGACCGCCAGGGTTACTTCTGGACCGAGGAGCGGGTGAACCGGCGCCTCAATCGCATGATGCGCGACGCCTTCGACAACCTGTTCAAGGTGAGCGAGGAGTACAACTGCACCCTGCGGCAGGCCGCCTACGTATTTGCCATTAACAAAGTGGCCACCACCCTCAAGATGCGCGGAATTTACGCCTGACCACCATCCAACCGGGGAATTCTCCCCTCAACGCCTGACCATGACGGGAACCGAACGCGACACGCTGGTGCTCTCCTCGAGCTACGACGAGCTGGAACGCATCGAGCCCTGGCTGAAGGAATTGCAGGAGCGCCTGGACTTTCACAACGACGAGTTCGCCAGGATCATGCTGGCCCTCAGCGAGGCCGTCACCAATGCCATTGTGCACGGCAATCGGGAGGATCCCGGCAAAAGTGTGACTGTGCGCTCCGCAATGGAGGACGGCCGGCTGCGGCTCTCGGTGCAGGACGAGGGGGAGGGATTCGAACCCGGCAAGCTGCCGGATCCCCTGCAGGAGGAGAACCTGCTGAAGGAGGGCGGGCGGGGCGTCTATCTCATCGAGCAGTACTGCGATGCGGTGAACTACAGCCGCGGGGGCACCCGCATCACGATGGACTTCGACCTGGACTAGAAATTTCTAGTTGGTTAGCTGGGCTTCCAGCTTCTTCTTGAGCTGCGACTTGGGCACGGCGCCCACGATCTGGTCCACTACTTCGCCGTTCTTGAATATAAGGAGGGAGGGGATGCTGCGGATGCCGTACTTGGTGGACGTCTGCGGGTTGTTGTCCACATCCACCTTGCCAATCTTGGCCTGCCCGTCAAATTCGTCGGCCAGTTCCTCGACCACCGGGGCCACCATGCGGCAGGGTCCGCACCATTCGGCCCAGAAGTCGACCAGCACCGGCTTGTCGGATTGGATTACATCTTCATCAAAAGAGTCGTCTGTAAAGGTCAGTGCTTTTCCCATAATGCTGTAGTGCTTCAGGTGAGTGGTTTTGCAGTGATAATGACACTATTCTAAACAAGAATATCAACGAATAATTCCCCCGCGCGGATCGTTTTTCGCTATACAATCCATCACGAAAACCTATGTCCCGCCATTGGACTTGCCCAGGACGACCGCGTCCTCACCCACCAGGCTGCGCAGCTCAGTCATCAGCTCCTCGCTGGGCTCCACCACAAACTTGCGCACGTGCATGGGGAAGGGGCGCTTGGCTTCACGGCTGATCACGTTGAAGCGCACGTTGGCCTCCCCGCGATGCTCGGCGAATAGCTCCGCCATACGCCGCAGCTCCTCCTCACGCACCTGGGAGGTGTCGATGTCCAGGCGCAGCTCCAGGCGGTCAGCGTACTTCTCGCGCATACTCTCGATACGCTCGAAGGAGTTGGCGAGGATTTTGGGTTCGCCCCCCTTGCTGTCGGTCACCCCGTCGATGACCACCAGGGTGTCCACCTGGATCATGCCCAGGCATCGGTCGTAGACGTCGTTGAAGGCAATCACCTCCATCGAGCCGCTCAGGTCTTCCACCTGCAGGAAGGCAAAGGGACGTCCCCTCTTGTCGGTGACGCGCTTCACCGAGGTGATGATCCCGGCGCAGCGCACCTCGGTGCGGTCGCCCAGCTGCTCCATTTCGTCCGGGTCGAGGACGTGCGAGCAGAACAGGCGAACCTCCTCGCGGTATTTGTTGAGCGGGTGCCCGCTCAGGTAGAAGCCGATCAGCTCGCGCTCCTTGTTGAGGCGCTCGATGTTCGACCACGGCTCCACTTCCCGCAGGTTGGGCTCGTCGATGGCCGAGGCGGTGCCCGAGCCGTCCCCGAACAGGTCCGACTGGTTGGACTCCATCATCTCCTGCACACGTGAGCCGTAGCTGAGCAGCGTCTCGATATTTTCCAGCAGCTGACGCCGGTTGGGATTGATGCTGTCGAAGGCACCGGCCTGGAACAGGCTCTCCAGGGTGCGCTTGTTGCAGACCCGCGAGTCGATGCGGCGGGCGAAATCGTAGACCGATTCGAAAGGGCCGTTCTCCCCGCGTTCGGCCACGACCGCATCCACCGCGCCGGAGCCCACGCCCTTGATGGCTTCCATACCGTACTGTATTCGCCCGTCGAGGGCCACGAACTTGCCTTCACCAGTGTTAATGTTGGGCGGGTCCACCGTAATGCCGTTGCGGTAGCACTCCTCGATGAACTTCGACACCTTGTCGATGTCGCCCATGTTGTGGCTCAGCACCGCCGCCATATACTCCGCAGGATAGTTGGCCTTGAAAAAGGCGGTCTGGTAGGCCA
This sequence comes from Balneolaceae bacterium, assembly GCA_034521445.1. Classification (NCBI taxonomy): domain Bacteria; kingdom Pseudomonadati; phylum Balneolota; class Balneolia; order Balneolales; family Balneolaceae; species Balneolaceae bacterium. The sequence continues at coordinate 7,717 of JAXHMM010000013.1, forward strand.
CTACGGAGTAGGCGGCCGAGTGCGACTTGTTGAAGCCGTAGTTGGCGAACTCGGCCATCATGTCGAAGATTTCGCGGGCCTTGGACTCCTTCACTCCGTTGGACAGTGCCTTCTCCACGAAGATCTCCCGCTGCTCGTCCATCACCTTGGTCTTTTTCTTACCCATGGCGCGGCGCAGCAGGTCGGCTTCGCCGAGGCTGTAGCCGGCGATGATCTGGGCGGCCTTCATGATCTGCTCCTGGTAGATCATGATCCCGTAGGTGGGCCGCAGCAACTTTTCCAGGTCGGGATGCGGGTAGCTCACCTCGCTGCGGCCGTGCTTGCGGTCGATGTACTCGGGGATGAATTTCATCGGACCCGGCCGGTAGAGCGCGTTCATGGCGATGAGGTCGTCCAGCGAGCTCGGCTTGAGCTGCTTGAGGTACCTGCGCATGCCGTCCGACTCGAACTGAAAGGTGCCCACGGTGTTGGCCTTCTGGTAGAGCTCGAAGGTGGTCTCGTCGTCAAAGGGAATCTCGTCGAGCTCGTAGTGGCGACCGTAGTTGCGCTCCACGTATTTGATGGCCGTCTTGAGGATGGAGAGGGTTTTGAGTCCCAGGAAGTCCATCTTCAGCAGCCCGCACATCTCCGCGTTGGGCCCGTCGTACTGGGTAATCAGCTCCTTGTCCTTGGATAGCGCCACCGGCACGTAGTCGTCGATCCGGCCGGGGGCTATGATCACCCCGGCGGCGTGGATGCCCGACTGCCGCACCGAGCCCTCCAGGGTGCGGGCGTAGCGCATCATCTTGGCCACCTGCGGATCGGCGTCCTCGAAGAGGTCGGCGATCTGCCCGGCGGTATCGGGATTTTCGCTCTTGTCCAACACCTTGTCGAAGGTATCCACCCCGGGCCGGTCGGGGAAGAGCTTGGCGATGCGGTTCACCTCCTGAAGCGGAACGCCCAGCACGCGTCCCACGTCGCGTATGGCCGTCTTGGCCTTCATGGTTCCGTAGGTGACGATCTGCGCCACGTTGCGGCGGCCGTACTCCTCCACCACGTAGTCGATAACTTCCTGGCGGCCGGTGTCGTCGAAGTCGATGTCGATGTCCGGGGGACTCACCCGCTCGGGATTGAGAAAACGCTCGAAAAGCAGGTCGTAGGCCATGGGATCAATGTTGATGATGCCCAGGCAGTAGGCCACCACCGAGCCGGCAGCCGAACCGCGGCCGGGTCCCACAAACACTCCGCGGCGGCGCGCCTCCGTGGTAAAATCCTGTACAATCAGGAAATAGCCCGAAAAATCCATCTCGCTGATGATCGCCAGTTCCTGCTCGATGCGCTCATGCAGGTCCTGTGACACCTCCCCGTAGCGCTTCTTGGCTCCCTCGTAGGTGAGGTGGCGCAGATAGGCATCCATGGAGTCGAAGCGTTCCGGAATGCTGTAGTGGGGCAGCAGCAGTTCGGAACTCAGTTCGATGGGTTCCACCTTGTCCACGATCTCCCGGGTGTTGTCCACCGCCTCCGGCAGGTCGCTGAACAGCTCCTGCATCTCCCCGGGGGTCTTCAGGTAGTACTCGGGATTGAGGTTGTTGTGGTCGTCCGTAAAGCGGAAGCGGTCGCGGTCGTTGATGTCGGCGTTGGTCTGCAGGGCCAGCAGGATGTCGTGCGCCTCGGAGTCCTCGCGGTCCACGTAATGGCAGTCGTTGGTGGCGATCATCTTCACCTGGTACTCTTTGGCCCAGCGCACCAGCACTTCGTTGCAGCGCTTCTGTTCGGAGAGCCCGTGACGCTGAAGCTCCACGTAGTAATCGTCCCCGAACAGGTCCAGGTACCACTCGAAAATTTCGCGCGCCTCCTCCTCACTCTCGTGGATGATGGTCTGGTTGATCTCGCTGGCCAGGCAGCAGGTGGTGGCGATGAGACCCTCGCGGTACTCAGCCAGGGTTTCGTGGTCGATGCGCGGCTTGTAGTAGAGGCCGTCGGTGAAGCCCAGCGAGCAGAGTTTGGTCAGGTTCTTGTAGCCGGTCATGTTCTTGGCCAGCAGCACCTGGTGGTAGCGAGTGCGGTCCTTGCGGTTATCCATGCCGGAGGGGGTTACGTAAAACTCGCAGCCCACGATGGGTTTGACGTCCTGGCGGCGGGCCTCCTTGACGAACTCGGGCACCCCGTACATGTTGCCGTGGTCGGTAATGGCCAGACCCGGCATGCCCGCCTTCTTGGTTTTGCGCACCAGCTCGGAGATGCCGGCGGCCCCGTCGAGCATGCTGAATTGCGTGTGGCAGTGAAGGTGGGAAAAATCCATGTGGTCAGATGCGCTTCCGCTTGATCTTTAATTGCAATTTTTTACGAATCGTAACTAGCTTTTTAGTGGCAATACCCTTTGATTTACACGCTATAAAAAATAGTAAACTGTCATCTAAAAGTTGAGTGAATCCTTATGACTACCCTGCGGCACCTCATCTTTCCTGCCCTTCTCCTCTCACTTTTCCTGGGCAGCTGTTCCTCCTCCAAAAACTTCCACTTGTCCGAACAATATCAGCAAAACAAACAAAATTCGCCCGTCATGATCATCCCCATTACGCGGGATGCCTTCCCCAGCGGCACCAGCCATACCTTCGGCTACCTGAACAGCGAGCAGGAACTGGTCTTTTCACAATCCGCCGACAAGGCCTACTCCCGCGCCGCGGGGGTACCTGCCAGAGTGGGCCAGCTCGACCCCAGTGAGACCCGCAACCTGCAGAAGCAGACCCTGAATTTCAATGGAAATACCATTGATACCTATGTGCCGGCGCAAAACATGTCCATTAGCTCCGGCAATTTTAAACCAGGCTTTTTCCTCCTGCTGGACCAGTACCGCTTCTCCAAGCAAGCAGCTACGGTAGAGGGCTCGGGTTACGCAGGCCACGAACAGCAAGCGGTATACAACCTCATATTCCAGACCAACTACGTGTACTGGAATCCAAGTACAGGCGAAACCGCCGGGTGGGGCTCGGCCCGCGCCAGCGTTTCGATCGAGGGCAGCGTGGCAACCCGCGAGGACCTCGCCGACGCGCTCTCCCGCACCCTGGAAGATATCGCCCGCCAGGGACCGGCACGGGGTAATCCATAAGTGTTACCCGTTACTCAACACCTGCGCATGGAGCCGGGTGAGCCAGCCAGATGCAGGTGCGACAGACACACAATAATAGGTCCGGCCGGGTAGTTTAACCAGGGACATAGGCGCCTGATTATCGGCAGCTTGCCCATTAATTAACATGAATATGCGATTTCATAAAATGCGAGGGGCTGTTTATTTTTGGGTAGAAATTTACTGTAAGAACAAAATGTTACGTGACATGAAAAAATTACTAGTCATACTTGCCGGATTTTTGTTGATCGGAGCCGAACAGGGCATAGCCCAGACCCAGGGCGACCTCACCGTTGAGCAGCTGAGGGATTACGTCAGCGATCAAGGGGTGTATCAAACCCGCATCAGCCGCAACGTCCGGGGAACACCTTACCTCAATGCCGACTGGCTGCGCGGGCATCTTACGCTGGCGGACGGTCAGCAGAGTCAGCCCATCATGATGCGCCTGAACACCTACGAACAGGAGGTGGAATTCGTACGGGATGAGGAGGTCCTGGTGATTCCACCCTCCAGCCTGAGCGGACTCGTGATATACAACAACTTCGGCAACATCACCTTCGAAAACGGCTACCGAAGCGAGGAATATGAAATCACAGAAGATTACCTGCTCCGGGTGCTTCACGATAACCGCACCAAGCTGCTCGTTGAACATGTTACCGTCCTGCAGAAGGACATGGCCAGCTACGGTACCGCCAGTCGCCAGGACGAGTACATCGACAACCGCAACATCTTCTTCGTCAGCGCCGACGGCAGCTGGGAGGAGATCCGCCTGCGCAAGCGCGATATTCTGAACCAGCTTGACTCCCATCGTTCCGAAATCGAGGAGTTCGTCAAGCAGAACAACCTGGACTACTCAGAAGAGCAGGAGGTAGTGCGTATTCTGCAACACTACGACTCCCTCCTCCAAAATGAGTCGGGCTCCGGCAACTGAGTCCCCGGCCTTATTCGCCTTGGCGGCGCCCTTCCCCTCCGGTGAGGGGAAGGCGTGACCGCACCCTGTGCTTCCTTTCACCACCTTCCAGGGTGCTTTCATAGAGCCCGTACCCGTCTACGGTCACGCTGCCCCCCTCCCACTCGCGATGGCGGGCGAACCACCGGTAGAGATCGTCGCCGGACGATCCATCTGATCTTCCGAGGGTGACATGGGGTATAAACTCCCTGGTTTCCGCCTTCAAGCCGTTTTGCCGGCATAGAATTTCCAACTCTTCCTGCAGGCGGAGCAGGGCGTCCGAAGGTTCTACCCCCGCCCAAATCACGCGGGGCCTCCGGAGATCAGGAAAAGCGCCGGTCCCGCGCAATCGGAACGAGAAGGACGGAAAGGGGCGGCCACTCAATTCGTCCACCAACCGGTCCAGCAATGCTGCATGGCATTCGCCCAGGAAACGTAACGTAAGGTGCATGCGGGCCGGATCCTCCAGACGCATCTCCGCGGAGGGCAGTCCCCGCTGTAGTTCACCCAGGCGCCTCCTTGCATCTTCCGGCAGCGCCAGGGCGAAAAACGAGCGGACCGGACTCATGCGTAACGCACCTCGAAAGTGGACATCTCGGGATCGGGGGCTACCTCCTCCACCTCCACGGCAGAGACCCGCGCGCTGCGGGGACCCCTTCGACAGCGTTCCACAAGGGTGTCCACCGCCTGCCCGCCTCCCTGGAAAACCGCCTCTACACGACCGTCGGGCAGATTTTTAACCCAGCCCCCCAGGTCCAGCTCCTTGGCGTTCTCGCGCGTAAAATGTCGGAAGCCCACGCCCTGCACGCGTCCGCTGATATGCACATGCACTCGTTTCATAGTAGTCTCGTTTTTTTTCACGTGTAAAAAAGGAGATTTACGGTAAAGGGACAAGGGGGGCTTCCCGGGCCTGCAGCGCCCACGCAACGGCGGCCTGCTCCCGACCGCTCTACGGAAGCTGCTTCGGCTGCGGCCGGGATGGAGAAATAAAGCGGGAAACTTTGTATCATTCCGATTCTACAGAACAACAACCGCCCAGACCGATGACGCTTACCCAGTTGTCCTATATCGTGGCCGTGGACCGATACCGCCATTTCGCGACGGCCGCGGAGAAGTCCTACGTCACCCAGCCCACCCTCAGCATGCAAATCCACAAGCTGGAGGAGGAGCTGGAGGTGACCATCTTCGACCGATCCAAGTCGCCCGTGGTGCCCACGGAAGTGGGCGAAAAGATCATCGAGCAGGCCAAGGAGATGCTCAAGCAGTCCAAGCACATCGAAGACATCGCCGCCCTGACCGACGAGGAGCTGCGCGGCACCTTCCGGGTGGGCATCATTCCCACGGTGGCCCCCTACCTGCTACCGCTCTTCCTGCGAAGCTTCACCGACCGCTTTCCCAAGATAAAGCTGATCTTCGAGGAGGTGATGACCAAGGAACTGCTCGACCTGCTGGACGAAGACCAGCTCGACGTGGGCATCCTGGCCACGCCGGTGGAGCGGGGCAACATCTACGAGGAGGAACTCTACTACGAGCCCTTCATCGGCTACCTCTCCCGCGACCATCCCCTGGCCGAAAAGGAGGAGCTGACGGTGGACGATCTGGAGGCCGCCAACCTCTGGCTGCTCAACGAGGGCCACTGCTTCCGCGACCAGACCGTCAAGCTCTGTAAGAAACAGCGCCGCGAGCTGCTCAACAATACGCAGATCGAATTTGAGAGCGGCAACCTGGAGACCCTCAAGCAGCTGGTGGAACAGGATTTCGGGATGACCCTCCTCCCCTTCCTCGCCAAGAACCAGATCGACGAGCAGTGCGCCCGGGCCCACCTGCGCCATTTCACCGAACCCGCCCCGCGCCGCAAGGTGCGCCTGGCCTACGGCCGCGAGTTCCTGAAGCGCAACATCGTGGAGGCCTTCGTGCGCGAAATCCGCGAGTCCATCCCCGAGGAGCTGGCCTCCCCGCAGGACGCCCTTATCGTAGAGTAGGGAGCGTCCGCCTCCCCCTTTCCCGTCTTGGTTTTTCTGGGGAATAGTGCCTACATTTGGTGCTATTTTCGAACCGCTACAACCATCCCCGCGTGGAACACAGTCTGCTTCTTTGGCTCGTTTTCAATGCCTTCATCATCGTGATGCTGGTGGTGGATCTTGTGGTGTTTCACGGCAAGGAACACGAGGAGAGCATCAAGGAGGCGCTGATATGGACCGGCGTCTGGATCACCCTGGCCCTGCTCTTCGGCGTGGGCGTCTACTACTATATGGGCGGCGCCACGGCCATGGACTACTACGCCGGCTACCTGATCGAAAAATCACTGTCGGTGGACAACATCTTCGTCTTCCTGCTGGTCTTCTCCTACTTCAAGGTGCCGGCCAAGTACCAGCACAAGGTGCTCTTCTGGGGCATCTTCGGGGCGCTGGTCTTCCGCTTCCTTTTCATCTTCGCCGGGGTGGCCCTCATCGAGCGCTTCCACTGGATCATCTACGTCTTCGGGGGCTTCCTGGTCTTCACCGGCCTGCGCCTGGCTTTCGAGAAGGACAAGGAGGTGCATCCCGAGCGCAACCCCGTGCTGAAACTCATGCGCAAGGTGATCCCCACCACCAAAACCTACCACGGCTCGAAGTTTTTCATTCGGAAAATGGGACGCACCTTCGCCACCCCCATGCTGGCCGTGCTGGTGGTCATCGAGACGACCGACCTTATTTTTGCGGTGGACTCCATCCCCGCCATCCTCGCCATCACGCAGGACGAGTTTATCGTCTACTCCTCCAACGCCTTCGCCATCCTGGGGCTGCGCGCCCTCTACTTCGCCCTCTCCGGCATCATGAAGCTTTTCCACTACCTGCATTACGGGCTGGCCATGATCCTGGTCTTCGTAGGCGTGAAGATGCTTATTTCCGACTTTTACCACATGCCCACCGAATACGCCCTCGGTGTGATCGCGCTGACCCTGACGGTCTCTGTGGTTGCCTCCATCTACTTTCCCGCCGAAGAGCAACCCGTACCAGAAGAGAAGCTTACCAAAGAAGAATGAGCACGAACCCAGACGCCTGATTCACCGGCATGACCGAAGCCTTTTCCGACCAGTGGTTTGTTATTTACTACCTCGCCCTGGGCAGCCTGCTCCTGGCCACGGGCGCAGGACTGCTCTGGCGGCCGGATCCCCTCAAGAACTACCTGCTGGAGGCCGCCTCCAGCGACCGCCGCCCGCAGGGCCTGCGCCGGGTGCTCTCCTGGGTCTTTTTCTTCACTCTTCCCGGACTGGTACTCAGTTTCTTCCCTTTCTCGTGGACCGAACTCCTGCTGACCCTCTGGAGCCTGTTTATCGTGTACATCTGCGGAGTACAGCTGCTGCGCTGGCCCCAGTTCCGCCACCTGCTGCGCTCCCGCAAGTTCCGCCTGCACCAGGACCTCCGCAAGGGAGGCGCCCTGATGGTGTCAGCCGGACTGGTGATCATCCTGCTGGCCTACTTTAAGATTCACGGACACGCATTCCTGTGACCGCCATACGTAAAGGGTCTTCCCACGCCATCTGCCTGCCGGACTACGGGGTGACGCTGGACAGGAGCGGCGGGGACGAGGGACACACCTTCATCTCTCACGCCCACGCCGACCACCTGCCGCGCCGCGGCGGCGGCGGCCCCGACGCCGCCATCGTGGCCACCCCGCCCACGGCGCGCCTGATGCGTCTCAGGGGATACCGCGGGGAGGTGCGTGAGCTGCCTTTCGGCGAACCCCTGGAGCTGGAGCGATGCCGGGTGACCTTCCTGCCCGCCGGACACATCCTGGGCTCGGCGCTCACCTGGGTGGAGGGGAAGGAGGGCAGCGTGCTCTATACGGGCGACTGCCGCACGCCCCCCTCCCCCGCCAGCGAGGGCTTCAAGCTGCCCGAAGGGGAGGTGGACCATTTCATCACCGAGGCCACCTTCTCGCTGCCTATCTACCGCTGGCCCTCCGGCGAAGAGCTGGCCGCCCAGGTGCGAGGCTTCGCCCTGAAGTCCCTCGAGGAGGGCGCCACCCCGGTGTTCCTGGCCTACAGCCTGGGCAAGGCGCAGGAGATCATGCACCTCGTGGCACCCCTGGGAGAGACCGTGCAAATCCACAACGCCGGACACAAACTCTGCGGGATATACGAGGAGGAGGGCATCGACCTGGGACGCTACGAGGCCTATGACCGGGACAGCTGCGAGGGAAAGATCCTGGTCTGTCCCTCCTCGGCCTGGAACAACGGTTTCGCCTCCCACCTGCGCAACACCCGCCTGGCCTACTGCTCGGGCTGGGCCACCCGCGACGGGGCCCGCACGCAGCTGACGGCGGACGAGCTCATCCCACTGTCGGACCATTTGGACTTTTTTGAGCTGATCCGGCTCTGCCGGGAGCTGCGCCCCGGCAAGGTGTGGATCACCCACACGCCCAACCCCGCCGTGGTGCAGCACTACCTGAAGGAGGAGGGCATCGCGTCGGACGTTCTTCGGAAAAACGGCAAGGACACGCAGGCCGGAGAGGAGGATCCCTCTTGAGCGACCGCAGCTTCCATAGCCTGGCCCTAGCCGCCGAGCGCATTCACGACACCCGCGGCGCCAACGCCAAGACGCGCATCTGCGCCGGCTACCTGCGTACGCTGGAGACCGGCGAAGACCTGGAGCTGGCCGTGCAGTTTTTGGCCGAGGGCGCCTTTTCCGCCCTTTCGGGCAAGCGGGCCTCCGTGGGCAGCCGCACCTACTCCACCGCCGCCGCCCGGTTCTGCGAGATCGACTACGACAAGGTGTTCAAGCCCTGCAAGACGGCCCTGGGCAGCGCCTCGGAGGCCATCGAAAAGCTGACCGCCAACATTGACGCCGCCCGCGCCAAACGCCAGCCCGACCGCCCCACCCTGCAGGAGGTGCGCGACTTCTACGAAGAGCTCTACGGGGTCTCCTCCCGCGCCGACAAGCAGCAGATCCTCCGGCGCGCCTGGACCCGCATGGAGCCAGTGGAAATCAAGTACTTCATCCGCATCATGAGCCAGGGCTCCCTGCGCATCGGCTTCGAGACGCGCAGCGTGATTAACGCCGTCGCCGAGGCCTGGGACCGCAATCCCGAGGCCGTGCGCTACGCCCACATGATCACCGGCAGCGCCGGGCGCACCGCCGTGCTGGCCCGCTGTGGGGAGCTGGACCAGGCGCAATTCACCCTCTTTCAGCCGCTGTCGTTCATGCTCGCCTCCCCCATCGAAAGCCGGGCGGTGGAGGACCTCTCCGGCTACCTTGCCGAGGAGAAATTCGACGGCATGCGCAGCCAGGTGCACGTGAGCGGGCAGCAAGTAAAGCTCTTTTCGAGAGACCTCAACGACATCACCCCTTCCTTCCCCGAGGTAGTGCAGTTTTTCGCCTCGCGCGGACTACCCGACCTGGTGCTCGACGGGGAGCTCTGCGTCTACCGCGACGAGGAGATCCTCCCCTTCCAGCTGCTGCAGAAACGCATGGGACGCAAAAAGCCCGGCAGGGAGGTGCTCGAGAAATACCCCGTGCTGTTTATTTCCTACGACGTGCTCTACTGCGACGACCGGCCCGTCTTCGAACGCACCCTCACCCGGCGCCGGGAGCTGCTGGAGGGGCTGGCCGCCGAGCACCGCCTGACGGTCACCAGCCAGTTCGAAGTGGAGGACCCCGGAGAGGTGGAGCGGCTATTTGAGCGCGCACTGGCCCACGGCAACGAGGGACTCATGCTCAAGCGCAAGGAGAGCACCTACGAGTACGGGCAGCGGCGCTCGTCGTGGCTGAAGGTGAAAAAGCCCGGGGGCACGCTTGATACCGTCATGATGTACGCCCACGCAGGCAGCGGCAAGCGCAGCGGCGGCTACTCCGATTTTACCCTGGGGGTGAGCGTAAAAGAGGACGAGCGCTACGAGGAGGAGTTCATCCCCATCGGCAAAGCCTGCGAGGGCTGCAGCGACGAGGAGATGAAGCGGCTCCACGAGAAGATCAGCGAGATCACCGTCGAGCGCTACGGTCCCACCCTTGGGCTGCTGCCTGAGATCGTGATCGAGCTGGAGTTCGACGACATCCAGGTCAACAAGCGCACCAAAGCCAACTACACCCTGCGCCTGCCGCGCTTCAAGGCCATCCGCTGGGACCTGGGACCGGAAGACGTAGACACCCTCAAAGAGGTGGAACGCCTGTACCGCGAGAAGCTGGAGCGCGACCGCCTCAAACAGCGCGAGAACCCATCCTTTCATTACGGGGGATAGGCCGAACAGATTACCGAAAGAATCTTTTGATCATGAATTATTGCACCACAAAATGTAGATACAAAGTATGATCACCATCAAATTCGAGGGGAACTCATACTTTGCTTTTCCAGCTGACCCAGCTGGCTGTGTCCGTTTCGTCCACCAGGAATAGGCCGAATAACCTATGATAAAGACCAATACCGCATTTCCCAGAATCATATCGTTCTCATATTTAGATTTGCCAGTTACTCACTCAGCCACATACAGTCAATGAAGGTATAGGTAGCTATGGCCACCCCCACATATCCCAAATATCTGGCTCCGATTTTAGTAAACATTTTAATAAGTCGCTTTTTGCCTTCAATCGTGTTCATTTCCTTTAGGCGGAAATACTCCATCCCAAACTCGAATCCGGCAGCTTTCCACGCACAATCCCAGAATTTGGAGGCATAGGCAACCTCGGTACAGCTGTTGAGAAAAATATTCAAAAAGGAAATTTCAGACTGCTGAATCTCCTCGTTCTTCAAAATGGCAAAAACTACATATAGGGCCTGAGGATCATCTTTGCTCATCCCAGTTTCCAGAAATACCTCATCCGTAAATCCGTACGCATCCAGTACTTCCCGACCAGATTCTAATAATGGTGACAGAGATTTCTTTGCCTCTCTCTCAAGTTTCCGTTTTGATGCATCCGGTATATCAGATGCCATTTCCAGGGAAACAGATTTCTCATCAATACGTTGAAGCTTAAAAGAAGTAGCTTTAGCCAACGATATAAAATTCGATCGGGCTCGATTCTTAGTGGTCTCAGCATTTTCCACATTGACTGCGCAAGACTGAATGATGAATGATAGCGTGGATACCATCACCATAACTATAAGAAGGGATAGAACTCCCTTTGTAATTGTTTGAGTAATTTTCCTCATGGCGTATCTCATATTTTTTATTTGATGAATAGCAGACGAGCATCCTGACTGTCAAACTCAGGAATGGCGCAGCTTTAATGTTGAGATACGGCTCAAAGATATTCCTTACTCAAATTATTCAGTGGCTGTATGAGGAGGGCAACAAAAAGATACTCTAGAAAAGTACGTTTTAATTACTTGTGACGGGCTCAAGCAGCGCGAAAACCCGTCCTTTTATTACGTGGAGGACTAAACCCGGTCCCCCGGCTCCCCGCGGTCGCACTTCTTGCAGTCCAACTCATCACCCAGCCGGCCCTTCCTATGCTTCCATATGGAATCCAGTGACTATCGGATTCAAATCAGATCATGCAGCTAATATTATAGCTATAGACCATTGCCCCTAACAGCGAGATGAAGTTGCCAATCAGGAAATAGTCATTAGATACCTTGTATTCTGTCTGAATCCGCGTTCCGATTTTCAGGGCTCCGAAAGCAATGATTACATGGGGATACCCGATGGCAATTCCGGCAATGAGGAAAAGACGTTCATGACGATTCGGTATCAATATAGGTCATGATGAAATTCCGCAAGAGGTTATACTCACTGATCATGAGCGTATTACGACGTCGGTAAATCTGGGTACGATCCTTGCCATGTTTCTCTCCGACATCCTGGTCATTGTCGTTCCGAATCATGTCCAGGATGAGATCAAAATCATCCATTTTCCATCGTTTGGATATACCATCAAGCACCTCAAAAATCCGGTTTAATTGTTCGGACATCTCGTCATCCTGCAAGCTGAATTTAAATCGTTTCCTGCCCCTTTTTTTCGATGCCAGCAGGTCCCGGGCTTCTCTCAGACCCTCTCCCAACATGCCATAGGATGTTTCCGGATTGATGGCGGTATCAATGGTGCCGTAATGAAGCACATAATGCATCTGGAACCTCAACTGCTGTTCAAGCCTCTGTTCCTCAAAATAGATCAGGGTTTCTATTCCGGATTTGAGCGACCGCGTCACACCTTGGAATTCATCTCCCAGGGTCACGGTATAGGGCGACAAGGTATCATCACCCAGGGCATCGTTGGCTGATTTGACGAAATCCTTTAATTGACTTCCAAGGGAATCGGGATCAAATTCACTGCTTCGAATGACATCTCCCATCAAAATATGGTAGTGATCCTTTGATCCTGGCATGAAATCCTTATCAATGTTGTTATTTAATTGCAACAACGTCTAAAGTTGCATTATAATTGCACCTATTCAGGATCGATGCCGTTCAAAGACTACTGGTATCACCTGATAGATCGGAATGGAGTGCCTTCCTTACT
>JAXHMM010000014.1 GCA_034521445.1 Balneolaceae bacterium
ACAAATACGAACTCTCCATGCAGATCGGCGGGCAGCGACTCTTCCCTGCCATACGGCAATCGTCCGTACAAGAGCGTGAAGAGACTATAGATCTGCGCACCCGGTTTCTCCTGCCGCCATCAGATCCGCGACGGGACGGGCGAACGCGCGCTCCATCCGGCGGAACTGCTGGAAGCCGCACTTCCGTCGTGACTCCTAATCTGCCGTACACGAGGATCTGTTTCTTCATGGCATCTATAAGGCTAGTCAGAAGATCCTAGTGATCCCTTTTCTCGATGGGCAGGCCCGCCTCGTTCCAGGAGCGGAAGCCCCCTTTGAGCGATTTGACGTCCCTGTATCCCATTTTCTGGAGGTTGTCGGCCGCCAGTGCGGAGCGGTATCCTCCTCCGCAGTAGAGAACCATCTCCGTATCCACGTCGGCCTCCTCTTCGATGTCGCGCTCTATCACGCCCTTGCCCAGGTACTCCGCGCCTGCGATGCGGGCCTCCTCCCACTCCTCGCGCTCGCGCACGTCAATCAGCCGGAAGTCGTCCTTCTTGTCCAGTTTCTCCTGCACCTCCTCCGGGGTTATCTCCTCCACGCGGGTGAGGGCGTCGTTGACCAGGGTGACGAATCGCTCGGAGTGTTGCTTGGACATGGGGGCAAAAATATGGGTTGGAAAGAGATTAGCGTTCGTGCGGCTTCCTTGCAAGTCGCATGCGGCGCCGAGTGTTCCCGTCCGACAGAGCCGGTCAGTTACGTGAAGAATTCTTTTCGATGAGTTCCTGGGCACTCTCCAGCGCGGCGTCGGTGATGTCCTCCCCGCTCATCAGTCCCGCCACCTCCCGCACATGCTCCTGTTCCGAAAGGGGCACGATACGCGTCACCGTCCTGCCGCCGGACTCCATTTTCTCCACGCGGTAGTGGCTGTGGGCCTGGCTGGCAATCTGCGGCTGGTGGGTGATGGCGATGATCTGGCAGCGGGAGGAGAGGCGCCGCATGGTGCGCCCCACCTTCTCGGAAATATGTCCGCTGATGCCGTTGTCGATTTCGTCGAAGATCATCACGGGCAGGGACTGCTCGCGGGCCAGGATGGATTTGAGGGCCAGCATCGCGCGGCTGATCTCCCCGCCTGAGGCGATCTTGGCCAGGGGTTTGGGCGCCTCCCCCTTGTTGGTGGAGATAAAGAGAGAAACGCGGTCCGAGCCGTGCTCGGTGCACTCCACCGGGGTGCCGTCGATCTGGATCCACCCCTCGTCGGCCTCGATCCACGACACCTGTACCTCCAGGCTGGCGTCGGGGATGCCCAGAGAGGCGAGCTCCTCCTCGATGGCCCCGGAGAGTTTCTCGCCCACCTCCAGGCGGCGCTCGTGCAGAGCCGCCGCCCGTTCTTTCAGCTGCCCGGAGACCTTGTCGATCTCCTTCTCCTTCTTCTCAATTTCAAGGTCGAAGTTCTCCGCCAGGTTGAGCTCTTTTTTGATCTCCCGGAGATAGTTGACCAACTCGGGGAGGGTACGGGCGTATTTTTTACGAAGGCGGTTCAGCTCCGACAGACGGCTGCGCAGCTCCTCCAGGCGTCGAGGATTGAACTCGATGCCGGAGCGGTAGCGTTCGGTAAAGCTGACGGTTTCCTGAATACTGATACGCGCCGAGGAGAGCTCCTCCAGGTAGGTCTCGAATTCGGGTTCGATGCGCGCCATGTCCTCCAGGTGCAGTTTCATGCGGTTGAGCAGTTCCATGACGCTCCCTCGTCGCCGCCGCCCATTTCCACCACGGCCGCCGCCTTCTCGTCCAATTCTTCGGCGTTGTCCAGCAGGTTCATCTCCGCCTCCAGCTCCTCCTCTTCGCCCGGTTCGATCTGGGCCTCCTCAAGTTCCTTTACCTGGAAGCTGTAGAGCTCACGCTTCTCCTCCAGCTCCGACTCGCGTTTGCGCAGCTTCCTGAGTTCGCTCCGAAGCCCGCGCATGCGGTCATAGACCTCACGGTAGCCGGCCAGCAGCTCATCCAGGTTGCCGAAGGCGTCCACCACCCCGCGGTGGTGCTCCTCGCGCAGCAGCATCTGGTGGTCATGCTGTCCGTGGAGGTCCACCAGCCGGTCGCCCACCTGGCGCAGCAGGGTGATAGTGACCGGGGTGTCGTTGATGAAGGCGCGGCTGCCGGCATCGCGAATCTCCCGGCGCAGGATCATCTCCCGGCGAAACTCCACGGCGTTTTCCTCCAGGAGGTCTTTCAGCTCCGGGTCCTCCTCCACATGAAGAATGCCCTCGGCGATGGCCTTGGAGGTGCCCTGGCGGATGACGTCGGTGTCGGCCCGCTCGCCCAGGATCATATTCAAGGCGCCGATAATGATGGACTTCCCCGCCCCGGTCTGCCCGGTAAGAATATTGAGCCCCTCACTGAACTGCACCTCCAGTTCGTCGATGAGCGCATAGTCTTTGATGTAGAGGGACTGGATCATGGGGAGGTGTTTCGTTGGCTGGCGCCCGGTTCAAAAGGAAATATCCGCCTTTGAGGGCTGAGGTTCAAATGGGCGCGAAATAAAAACGGCCCGCCCTCCCGGCAAAGCCGGAACGGGACAGGCCGTTTCCTCTCCTGTGGTAAAATCCTGCGCCCTGCAGGTCTCTCTTAATGAACAGTCACAGATAAGACCGTCGCGGGAGCCGATCCTTACAAAATTTTTCCCTATCATGAGGCGCTCTGCCTAACCGACTATTCAACAACCGCTTAGACGTGTCCGACAAGCAGAAGAATACCAAAACCACCGACTACCACTTTGAAGTCCCCGAGGGATATCGTGCGGGAGAGCGCCTGGACAAGTACATCACGGGCTTCGTGGAGAACGCCTCGCGCACCAAGGTACAGGAGGCCATCGAGGAGGGACATGTGCTGGTCAACGGCAAGCAGGAGAAGTCTTCATACAATTTGAAGGCGGGCGACATCATCGACATCTCCATCCCCAAGTCCCCTCCCCCGGAGGCCACGCCGGAAAAGATGGAGCTGGATATCATCTACGAGGACGACCATATCATTCTGGTGAACAAGCCCGCCGACATGGTGGTGCATCCCGCCTATGGCAACTGGACCGGCACCCTGGTGAACGGTCTCCTCTGGCATGCCGACGAGCTCTCGGAGCCCGACACCGACACCATCCGCCCTGGCATCGTACACCGGCTGGACAAGGACACCAGCGGCATCCTCGTGGTGGCCAAGAACGACGAGAGCCACCGCACGCTGAGTGAGTATTTCCGCACCAAGGAGATCGAACGCACCTACTGGGCGATCGTATGGGGGCGGCCGGAACAGGAGAAGGGCACCATCGAAGGAAACATCGGGCGCAACCCGAGAGACCGCAAGAAAATGGCGGTAGTACCCGCCGGTAAAGGCAAGCACGCCGTCACTCATTACGAGGTGCTGGAATACTTCGACCACCTGACCCTGGTCAAAGTGCAGCTGGAGACGGGACGAACCCACCAGATCCGCGTGCACTTCGCCCACATGCATATGTGGGTTTTCGGCGACCGGCAGTACGGGGGCGACTCGGTACGCTACGGACCCAATACCGGAAGCCGCAAGGCCATGTTCAACAACCTGCTGGCCGGCATGGAGCGGCAGTGCCTGCACGCCAAGACCCTCGGTTTCGATCACCCGCGCACGGGCGAGTACATGGAATTCCACTCCAAGCTGCCCGGCGACTTCCAGCAGGTGCTGGGGACGCTGCGCATGAATTGTTCATGATCAGGCGCGCCCTTTCGGAATCACATCGGAAACAAATGCCGGGAATATCATTTACGGATCATAACGGTGGCCTGGTCACCGACCAGCACCGCCGATTCACCAGAGGTTATGTGCACGTCATACAGACCCCGATTGGTGCCAATTGGCACCTGCTTCCAGCTCGTGCCTCCGTCATCGGTTTGCAGAACCGTGCCATCAAACCCAACGAGTAAACCCGTTTGACCCAGGAAGTGCATCCCCAGTAAACTGTTGGAGGTATTGCCCGCCGTCCGTTTCCAGGTGCTCCCCCCGTCGGAAGTCCGCAGGATCAGGCCGTTGCTTCCAATTGCCAGTCCACTATCCCCGTCCAGAAAATGAACTGCCTTAAGATCCTCGTTTACAACGGTGGACTTCACCGTCCAGTGCTCCCCGAAATCGTCCGTGTAGAGAACCGTCCCCCCGGATCCAACCGCATACGCAACTCCATCCCCACGAAACATAACATCAGTCAGAAACGAAGCCGAACCGCTCTCCTGGCGAGACCAGCTTTCCCCGCCATCTTCGGTATAGAGAATCATCCCGTTTCTTCCCACGGCCATGCCAGACTCCTCACCGTTGAAATCCACCGCCTTTAAAGGCTCCTGAAAATCTGCGTTCCATACCCGCCAGCTTGCACCAAAATCGGCGGTACGCAAAATGCCGCGATTACCAACCGCAATGGCCTTCTCATCTTCTGTCATAACGATGTCATGCACTCCGAAATCGACCTCGTGGACCAACGCCCAGCTCGCGCCCTCATCCCTGGTGACATAAATCCGGGAACTACCCCTGAAACTGGTCACCAGCATGCCCCGTTCCCCGTCCCGGAAGTCGACGGCGACAGCCGTGTGTTCACCTGCATCCGGCAATGCCACCGTGGTCCACCCGGCCTCACCCGTACTGCAACCGACAAGTGCCATAATCAGTATGATGAAGGTATTAACGGTGCATTTTGCATTCATATCCTGCCTCTGTAAGTTCCTGCGATGATACTCGGAGTGTAAATTACAATGCGCTACTAAATATGCAATTTATCCCGACATGATTCAAAAACCCCGCCCTCTGCCCTTCCGCGCATTCCAACGCTCTGCTGCTCATGTTGTACTCTGCACTCTCCTGCTGGTTCTCTCCGGCTGCAACGCCGGCCAAAACAGCCGGGATGATCAACGTCATATTCTCAGTACGGAGTCTCTGAAAGAGGTGTGGACACTCCATAATGAAACCAGCATGTCGCAGGAAACTCCACTGGTCGCCGCGGTTTCGACGGCGGTGACGGACGGTGGGGGAAACCGTTACCTGGCTGATCCTAGTACCATGAGGATTCACGCATATGGCAGCGACGGATCATACCGATGGACAGTGGGAGGCGAGGGCAGCGGACCCGGTTCATTCAATGAAATTTCCGCTCTCTATGCAGGGGAAGAACATCTTTATGTATACGATTATCCTGGCTCCGCCATGACGCAATATACCCTGGGTGGCGAACGGGTACAGGAGTGGTCGTTCGGTGAAGGCGGGCATCCGCTCAATCACATTCGGCGTCTGGACAACGGGGAGTTCCTGGTCACGGGATTAAATGAGGACGGCGGAACATTATTGAGTCTGTACACGGCTGACTTCAGGAACAAGAAACAGGACTTTGCCGGATGGCAGGATTTTGTCCGTACGGAGCATCCGGCACTTGAGACTCAGATATTCCGGTCATTTCCGGGTTCTGTCATACCCATCTCCGATTCCACCGCGGCATTCACCCCTGCCTCCTATAACGGAACACTGTACGTCTTCCGCCGAGACCCATCCGGCCAGTGGAGGCGGACAAGCACCCTCCTTGAAGGATACTCCAGGATACCCGATCCCCTCCTCATCCGAACGTCATCGGACGGGAACGACGAACGCAGTCACCTGTCCGGCTTCAACCCCGACGGAGGGTACTTCCACACGGAGTTCCGTTCCATGTCCCACGGCCTCTATCCTCTTGATAACGGTCTCATAGCACATCTCTCCTATAGGCTTAATGAAGACAACCGGTGGAACCTTGTGATCGAGCAATTCGATCCTGAGGAGCTGGAGCTCAGGGACTACATGATCGTTGTAGATTTCATCCCTGACCAGCAGCCCAATCAAATTCCCGTCTGGATGGACAAAGCCGGCCGCATCTACCTGAGCCAGCAGTCCGACACGCCCCTGCGCATCATTCGTACCGATAGCCTGTAGATCACAGAAAACCCCGCCCGCCACCAGGCGAACGGGGTTTTACATGTCCGGTCATGGGCGCACGTTCGCCCTTTTCGTCAGTTCTGCAGGGTCAATCCCGCCTCCAGGGCCTTGTCGATACGGGCCTTCGCCTCTTCGAGATGCGCGCGCGTATAGTCATCGAACTCGAAAGTAGGCGGGGCCAGGCGTGAGGCCAGACGTGAAGAGAGGTTCTTGAGCTGCATCCGGGCCACCGAAATGGCGTCGGCCGGCATCTCGTTGTCATCCTCGGTTACGATGGCAACCATCGACTCCAGGTGGGCACGCTGCAGATCGCGGCGGTTGCTGATGATGTCCTGTCCCGGTGCACTCCAGACCTCCTGCCAGATAGCCTCGGTGAGACGTCCCATCAGCTCGGGTATGGTCACCGTATTCTCCGCGCCGAACTTGGCCTCGGTATCGCGGATGCGGGAGAGACGCTCGCCGTCCAGCAGCTGGTTGAGCAGCGACTGTTGGATACCCAGCATGGTCTGGTGCAGGGGATAGTCCGTCCGCCCCCCGTAGCTGGAGTTGTTGCCCCAGTGGCTCCATCGGTTGGCGCCGAACTGCTGGAACACCTCCTGCGGTATGTCCAGAGCGCCCGGCTGGAAGGCATATTCTACGATCATATCCAGCGCCTCTTCCTGCTCCTCCCGTGGAACCGGCACGAAGGGCATGCGGCCCTGCGGGTCGCCCACATGGTCGCGGTACTGGTGCTGTCCGCCGATGTATTTCACGGTGGGGGCCAGCGCGCGGGCGTACTGAAAGAAGTAGGACTGAAACAGGTCCGTGGCCTCGTAATACGGCATGTTGTCGTCCAGGGCAATTTCCGGCACCCGGGGAATCATGTCGCGAAGCATATCGGCTCGCTGTCGGCCCCAGGCCAGCGGATCGCTGCTCAGATCGTAGGTATTCACGTGGGGATCAAGTCCGCCGGTGTCGGTTCCGTAGGCGTGGCCGGGGAAGGCGACGTTGCGCGCAATCTCGTCGGCGTCGGCCTGGTCGGGGATATAGCCGTAGCTGACGACCCAGCGGTCATAGGAACCTACGCCAGGGTTCCAGTAGTGGCCGTCCATGCCCTCGCCTTCAGGGTTGACGTTGACCGTGGGATATTCCATGGCCGAACTGAAAACCCCGTTCTGCGAGGTAAACTCCTCGTCGTAGAGCTTCTCCAGCGGCGTGTCGATGGAGGAGCGGAAGTTGTGAGTCAGTCCCAGCGTGTGACCCACCTCGTGCATGGTCACCCAGCGGATGGCCTGGTCGAGGAACTCCTTCGGTACGGGCGATCCCGGCTGGATCACGCCGCGGGCCATCATAATGCCGCGGGCCATGTCAAGCTGGGTATGGAGCTCGGCGAAGAAGGCCTTGGTCTTCACGCCCTGCTCCATGAGCGCAATCTCCTCTTCGGAGCGGTTGTAGAGTTCGTCGATGGCGTTGCGGGGCTCAACCATTTCCCGGTAATCCGACTTGTCGCCCAGGATCATGTTGGCTTCGAAGAGGATGTCGGCATCCATGATCTCACCGGTGCGGGGATCGACGATGGAGGGACCGATAGCGCCGTAGCCGGGCTGGTCGCTAGTGCTCCAACGCAGGGAGGCGTAGCGGATATCCGCCGGATCCACCCCTTCGGGTATCATTTCGGCCTGGACGGCGTTGCGGAAACCGGCGGCCTCAAAGGCATCGGACCACGCTTCCACACCTTCGATCATCGCCTCCCGGAACTCCTCGGGGACGGTGCGGTCGATATAATAGACGATGGGTTCGCGGGGCGTGCAGAGCCCGTCGGAGCCGGGAGCGCCGTCACACTCAAGCCGCCAGCGGTTCACGTATCGCTTGAAAAAGGTTTTATCCTCCGTGGTAAAGTCCTTGTGCACCGTCAGGAAATAGCCAGTGCGGTCGTCCCCCATACGCGGCTCCATCGGCTGCTCGGGGAGTTTGGCAAGATTGTAGTGGATGGAGACGGGGATGTAACGTGTGTCAGGCACCGTCCGCGGACCGCCCGGGTTCTGGTTGCCGAAGGTGAGGGAGGCGGTAATGGCTGTGTTATCGGGGAAACTTTTTACCGATTTCATATAGCTGCGCGAGGGGTCCACCTGCACGCGTCCGCCGGCCGCACCCTGCACACGCTGGCTGATGTTGGACATGTCCGACACAAACCAGCTGTAGGCATCAATCAGCATCACCGAATCGGCGTTGGTGGCCTCGACTTCGGCGGTCTCCAGCACGGAGTTGCTGTAGGCCAGATCTACCGCGAGGGCCTCGGGCGTATTGGGGTCCGCCTTGTAGCGATGAGGTTTAATCACAAAAAAGATCTTGCCCTCGTGCTTTTCGAATGCGACGAGATTGCCCTCAAAGTAATTGAGCATGGTGCCGCCGTAAAGGCCGCTGGAACCGATGCCCTGGGCGATCTCGTAGTTCATCAGAAAATCCTGATTCAGCATCTCCTGGGGAATAGCCAGGTAGAGATGCCCGTCCTTGGTGTAGGTATCGATAAAACCGGGCTGATGGGTGGTACCCTCGATCAGCTCAGTGAACTTGTCCGTCGTGTCCGCCGCCTCGCCCTCCCCATTGCCGCCCTGTTGGGCGAAAGCATTGGCGGAGGAGAGAAGCAGGCACGCACAGAAGATAAGCAGGCTGTACTTCTTCATAATTTGCGTGTCCGTTGGTTGGAAATAAGTGGGTGTAAACAATCCGTGAATACGGGCAAAGTAGCTTTTTGTTGGGATGGAATCGAGAAAAATATGACTGGAGGGGCCAAAAAAATGCGTCAGCAGGTTTGCCAAGCAACGGAGAGGTGCGTATCTTTGAGGCTTCCGATTGCGCCCGTAGCTCAACTGGATAGAGCGTCTGGCTACGGACCAGGAGGTTGGGGGTTCGAATCCTCCCGGGCGTACTCATTTTTCCAACAGCTCCTCCTCCACCACCAAAGCCGGGACCGACCATAGTCCCGGCTTTGCTTTTTCCCGCACATAAACAACCGTACGGGGAAAAAATTGCCTGATCACAACTAATCTTAAAAGATTATAAGTATACCTATTGGATTAATAATAGAATTATTATAAATAGCTGATTTTTAATCATTTGTTCGATTTACATTTTTACAAATATTAGAAATTAAGTTTTTTTATACTCTTATTTGATTCATCCTATTGCCGGTGTTACTCTGATAGTAGTTAATCACTCAGCGCCAACATCAGTAACCGCAAAAGGTGTCATCATGAAAACACGAACCCGTATGCGCCTGTTATTTCTGGGCGTCATCTTGCTGGTATCTCCCGTCATCTTCTTTGATGGCAGAGGAGTCCGGCTAGGGTTGAACGACGTCTCAGCAGAGATTGGCACATGCTGCTTCTATTGGAACAGCCTCTGTTACGTCACCGAAGAATTGAAATTCCCAGGGTATTATGCCGTAGATCCCGGACACATGTGCCCTCCACCGGGCTGGCCCTTTCCAGCAGAGAGGGACTAGATAGCCATTTTTGATTTCCATTCACACCAAACTCCAACGACGGAGCCATGAAAAAATCCCTGATACGTACCCGACTGCTCCCGATCATCCTGACCGCGCTCTTCACTACAGGAGGAAGCCTGACCGCCCAACCCTCCCCCCAACCGACCGAGCCGATTGCCCTTCAATACGAGTGGAAACTCGATCGGGAGGTGCTTTACAATCCCTCCAAAATCAAATATGTCAAAGGATATATTGTCCTTACAAATGGTAACCCGGACCACCAGATAGCAATCCTGAGAGAGTCCGACCGGCAATACCTGGGTGGATTCGGACGGCACGGCAGGGGCCCATCGGAGTTTCTGAGTCCCTATCTCATCCTCTCCGAACCGGATAACCCTCTCTTTTGCGTCTATGACCTCAACCTTCGACGCATCTCCTGCTATAATGTGGAACAGACGGTCGGCGATTTCAGCAGGCCGCAGCCGGAACTGTCGGTTACCCTGGACGGAGATTTTGGAATGCCTATCAACCTGGAGGCACGGATGGATCAGAGGGAGTTCATTGTCACCGGTATCTTTTCGGACGAAACGCGTTATGTAATCTCGGACAGCACCGGAAAGGTCGTGCAGCGTGCGGGCACCATCCCGACCATTCTGAGGAACGCTCCCATCAACGTGCAGCACAATGCCGCCCTCGCCAGGGTCGCCTCCCATCCAGGGAACGGGAGGCTGGTATTCGCCTATAGGTTTATGGACCGGATCTCCATCTACTCGGCAGAGGGAGAGCTGCTGCACGACGTCAACGCCCCGGATCCTGAGGCCGAACCCGGGGTTATGCTGGCCTACACCGACTCCGGACAGCCCTATATGGCACAAGACAACGAGACCCGCATGTCCTACACCAACGTTATGGCGGACGAACAGCATATCTACGCGCTCTACTCCGGCCGTAAAAGAAAGGAGGGGACCGCCACCTATGCCGGACACCTGTATGTATATGACTGGAACGGCAAGCTGGTGTCCCGCAAACGGTTCGATACGTTCGTGGAGAGCTGTGCGCTCACCGACGAACCCGGTGACCTGCTGTGTGTAGTGGCATCGTCAGACGCCGAAGAAGACTTTCGTATCCTGAAGTATCACGTGTCGGAGGGGGACCGTCGAAATGGCTGAACAGAGAAAGTTCGACTGGGTAACTCTGTTGCTTGCTGTAACGGCCCTTGTGTTCCTCGGTCTGGCAGGGATGAAAGTGCTGGGAGGCGGATGTCACCCTGGTTGAGTTCTATAACTACGGCTGTGGATTCTGCCAGATGATGGATCCTTCCCTAAGAGAGATCCGGCGGAAATACGCTGAGACACTGAAGGTAGTCTATATACCGTTGCACATGGGCAGTTTCGGCAACGCGCTGGTGGACGCCCGGGCAGCATGGTGTGCGGAGGAACAACAGGGATTCGACAGGGTTCATGAGCTGCTGTATCGCCCCGAGGAGAATCCTAGGGACTGGGAGGCAATTGCCGGGAAAGCCGAGTTGCCTAACCCGGACGCATTCCTCGAGTGCGTGAACAGCAAACGCTTCGATCCGGTGATTGACAAGTTTGAGACCACGGCCATGGAGCTGGGCGTCCCCGGGGTTCCCTATTTTATAATCAACGGCAAGGCCTACATCGGCTCCTATCCCCGTGACATACTCGACCTTCTGGTTAACCAGGAGATGTAGGGAGGGACGGAAGGCACCCGGCCAAGGGGTACCCGCCTACGAAGCGGTGTAGCTGACGACGCGCTTCCAGTGGAGAGCGATAAATAGCGCCACCGCTCCCGTCTCCAACAGCCGACCGGCCACGTGCATCCACCCGACGGTGTAAAGATGGTAGAGAAGCACCAGCAGGATCCCCCCATTCAGCAACAGGGCCATGCCCAGGGCCGCACGGGGACTCCCCCGCGGGGGTCCTTCGAGGTGTCGGGGCAGCATCCAGTAGGCTGTGCCCAGGGTGAACTGTACCACCCAGCCCATGAGGGCCAGCTCAATGTGCAGCGGCAGCAGTTGCCAGAGTGCAGCGTGCAGGGGCCACGCCTTGTGCACCAGCAGCAGCGAGCCCATGCCTACGGCCACCATCAGGCAAGCCAGGGAGGAGCGAATCATAATGCGGCTGACGAGGGGCATCTAGTTTGCTGAATTTTTTCGGCCGGAGGATTGCTCTTTCGCGGCGCGCCTTTGCTCCCGTTCCTTTTTACGCTGCCGCCGGCGTTTTTCCTTGGACTGCACCCGGGGCCATATTTCCAGAAGGTAGGCTGCGGCCCCAGTCAGCTGCAGGAACCCGGAAAGGCCCAGAATCACGCCGGCTGCCGCATCCGGCGGACCCGCCGCGAAGGGTTCGGCTCCCACGCGCAGGACCAGGCCTGCGTTGAGGGCCAGGAAAGCCGTCCACGGTCTGGGCTGGGTCCGAATGCCCTCTTCGCGCGTTCGTCCGGGAAACATCCAGATGGATACGCCCATGATGATCTGAGTGATCCACCCCACAGTGAGCATGTGCCAGAAGAGAGGCATAAGCACGGGGAGACTCGCCAGATCCAGCGTCGAAAGAAGTCCGGTTGCCAGGGAAAACAGGAACCAGATGAGTCCGGTTCTTATAAAGAGTCGTGTAATGCGCGGCATAAGTCAGCGGTTTTTCCTTTCGATGATTTGCCCGGGAACTTTCCCCACGTCTCCCGGGGTTGCGCGAGCCAGGAGCGCCCATATCCACATCATGGCCAGCACAGGCAGGGCGGCCGCGGCCGCCAACACCCGAAAAGTCCACATGCCGGTCCAACCGGCGGGCACTGCAGGGGTGAGCAGCAGCAAGGAGAGAAGCACGGCGAGCACGCTGCCCGCCAGCAGATCATAGGACCGGTACGGCGCCTGACGGAGCAGGTGCAGAGCTGCGGCGCCCGCCAGGGTGAAAGCGCCCAACAGCAGCACATGCAGATATAGAATGCGAAGGGCATGGTTGGCGAGTAGAAAGTCGCCCGGCACTACCGAAGCCGCAAGCTGCATAAAACCCTTGAGAGTCAGGAAAGCCAGCGGCCATAGCAGCAGGGTGGAGAATCCTCCCCTGCGTTGCCAGAATCCATGACAGAGCGCCAGCAGCCCCAGTCCAGCGACGGCCCCGCCCAGGCGGCCGATGCCCAGCATCAGGGGGGAGAGCAAGTCTTCCGATATACCGTAGATGAAGGTGAGCGGGGCGCCCAGCACGATGGCCGTTACCGGCAGCGCCAGCCACCTCTTGCGGGTCCACGCACGAAGTTCCGCCGCCTCGGCCATCACGGCCAGGGCTGCCAGCACCACCCAACCCTCGGCAAAACAAGCCAGAAAGAAATGGGTAAGGGCCTTGCTCAGCAGGGGCGTTGCCGGCGCTAGGTTCTGGGCCAGCGCCACGCCCCAGGCCCCCAGGCTGCTGACCAGCAACAGGAGCAGCGCAGAGTCCATAAACAGCAGCCCCGGCCGGTCACCCGGCCCCCGGCGCAGCTTCCACCAGATGGCCATGAAGGCGTACCAGCTCACCATAACCGCTCCGCTTATGATAACGGAAAGAGGCAGGGTGATCCCGCCCAGGTATACCGGACGGTAACCGTATAAGAGGAAAAATGGCCAGGAAAGCAGGCCGAGACCCAGTCCCCAGGCGATGCAAGTCCGGAGCCTACGAATCAGGTGCGCCCGATCGGGGTGCCGGCGTGCCATTCTTCTCCACAGCAGGTACATGGGGAGAGGAACCGCCCACCCGAAGAACATCAGGTGGGAGTGTGCGTGGCGGAGGTTGTCCAGGCTCAGTCCCCCGGGAATCGGGGCCACCATGCCCGTTCGGTAAAGCAGTCCCGTCGCACCGGCCAGTATAAAGCAGAACAGAGCGCCCTGCCACAGCCATCGGTCCTTGTTCATGGTACCTTGTCGTCGGTTGACCCCGGCCTGGCGCTTCCTGCGGTCAGCGGGAAAGCCTTTCATGAAGCTCCAGCGCACGGGGAAACAGGATGTTGTTCTCCAGGTGCACGTGCTTGTGAAGGTCGTCGCGGAAGCCCTCCAGATTATGGAAATAGACCCGAAAAGTGGGACAGGCGTCCTCCGGCGGAATGAATCCACCGCTGATCTCCTCCAGCTCCGCCATGAGACGGCCGGCCTCCTCGTGTTCGGACTCCAGCATGGCCACAGCCTGCCGGGGCGTACCGCCCTCCAGCGTGGATTCAGGCGTACGGCCCTTGGCATCGGCCTCCACCAGCTGTTTGATATAAGGAAAGAGCAGAAGCTCCTCCTTGTCAAGGTGATCGGTCATTTCGTCCCGCAACTGCAGGAAAATCTCCAGCATGTCGTTCAGCGCCGGGTAGCTCCGGCCGTGCACCTTGGCCACCTTGCGGGCATAGGCCTCGATCTCGGGCAATTTTTCCCGCACGAATCGGTGGTGCATGCTGACGATATACTCCACCAGCAGGTCGGCGGGCCAGGAGGCGTAGTCCGCATCGCCGGATGCGCGTCCCAGGGCGGTACGAAGCTCCTGCTGCAACTCCTTGACGTTCACCCCCTTCTTGTTACATGCCTCGGCCACGGTGCGTTTGCCCCCGCAGCAGAAGTCCAGGCCAAATTTTTTGAAAGCCCCCGCGGCACGATAGTCCTCGGCGACGATCTCTCCAATGGTGCGCTCGGCAAGTTCTTGGTTCATGGTATTCATAGGGTTTTGAGTATTTGAGTATTGGGGACGGGCCTGGCCACGGTGCAGGTACCGCTCAAAGCAGATTACCCTAATCCGCAGGCAGAGCCGTCCGATTTTTCGTTAGAAATCCTTTCGCTCGAACAGCTTGAGTCCGCGCCATACCGGAATCACCATCCAGAGGACCAGGCAGGCGGAGGAAAGCACCATACCCATAGCCCCACCGAAAAAGCGGTTGAATACCGCCCCGGTATAGCCCATGAGCGCGGAAAAATCGAAATGCAGCAGCACCCCGATGCGCGCCAGGTCGATGGGGTTGAGTACCGACAGGCCGATTACCACCTTCTCCAGCGGGTACTGGCTGAAGGAGCTGACCACCAGCAGAATGAGTCCGTCGTAGAGCACGGCCAGCAGCAGCCAGCTTATCAGCGCAAATCCGAATCCCTTTACCCGGTCGTCATAGTACCGGAGCCCGAACAGGAAACCGATGCCCGTAAACACCAGGGTAAGCACCACGCCCAGACCCAGCACGGTAGCCATGCCGCCGGCGCCGGCGCCGATCCAAGCGCCGGTATAGAGCAGGGGCGCCCCCACACCCAGCAGGAAGGCCAGGCAAAGAGGCAGGGCGAGTCCCCCATATACTCCCGCGAAGATGCGGCGGCGGTCCATCGGCTGCGCCAGTAGCATCTCCACGAATTCGCGCGACTGGTAGAGGTACAGCACCCCGTATATAAGGCTGACCAGGGGTACGAAGAGCAGCATGATGTTCGAAAGGCTCAGCATCGCCTTCGCGCCGCCTCCGCCGAATCGAATGAGTGCGTCGGTCAGCACCAGGTAGATCAGCGCGTAGCCGATCATCCATAGATCGCGCAGCAGATTTTTCCATTGGTAGTTGGCGATGGTCAGCGTCTTCATGCGGCGGCCTCCTCTAGAATTTTGGCCACAGCCCCTTCGAGGTGCGGCTGCTCGTTCTGCAGAATAAATTGGTCCTTGGATCCTTCGTAGCGGACACGCCCTTCCACCAGCAGTACGATACGATCGGACAGCTCCTCGATCTCGCTCATGATATGGGTGGTAAGCAGTATGGTTTTTCCACGCTCCTTCTCACGGCGGATCCACTGCTTGAAGCGGTAGCTGGTGCGCGGGTCCAGGCCAGCCGTGGGCTCATCGAGGATAAGCACAGGCGGGTCGAACATCAGGGCCACCAGGGCCCCGGCCTTCTGCCGCGTACCTCCGGAGAGCACCCTCAGGGGCTTGTCCAACTCCTTATCCAGCTCAAAGAGGGTGATGAGCTCACCGGCATACACCGGCTCCTCACCGCGTATGCGGATGACAAAATCCTTCATCTCCCGCACGGTCATGTTTTCGGGATAGCGCGCCAGCTGGGGCATGTAGCCCAGGAGGCGCCGGTAGTCGCAGGAGCCGTTCAGGGAGACGCCGTCGATTTCGATGCGTCCCCCGTCGGGGTGAACCAGTCCCAGCAGGTGTTTGATAAGGGTGGTCTTGCCTGAACCGTTGGGACCGACAATGCCGGTGCAGCTGCCACGCGGCATATGCAGGTCGACGCTGTCCAGCACCTTCAGCTCCCCGAACTTTTTACTCAATCCATCGATGGTAATCATTGTATCCTCTCCATCAGGGGGTTTTTGTCCTGGAGCTTTTCGGGGGTAAGCACGGGCATGACGCGCTCCGCTGTATCGAGAATGCCGATCAGCAGGCTGCGCATCAGTACCAGGGTCTCCGGCTGCTTCTCGATAAGAATGGAGAAGAGCCGGACGGGACGGTAGGGCACGTCGCCCACGCCGTCACGGTCCAGGTCATAACCCGAGTAGTGACTCCAGTGGTTGCGGTTGAAAATATTAAAATTCTGCCGGCTGTTGGTGGCCACCTCAAAGGTGTTACCCAGAAAATTGTTCTCCACAAACTGGTTGTCCATGGAATTGGCCATCACCTTCACAGCCCACCCGTTTTCCTCGAAATCGTTGCGCTTTATACGGTTCCGGCTGGAGGCCTCCAGGTAGAGCCCGGTGGAATTGCCTGAAAAGAGGTTGCCGGTCACCGTGCTGCTGCGGATCTCCTTCATGAGCAGCCCATAGGCCGCCGAGCCCCAGTTGTCAAGGAAGCGGTTTTCGGTCATCTGCACATTGGAGGTGAACATGACTGCCACACCCGCTCCGTTGCTGCGGAAGGTGTTGCCGGTAAATTCGCAGTGGTCGGAAAACATAAAGTGCAGCCCGTAGCGCAGGTTGCCCTCGCTGTGGTTGCCGGAGAGGCGCACCTGGCGAACGAATTCAAAGTAAATGCCGTCACGGTGGCCCTCCACCCGGTTCCCTTCGATATGGATGTCACGGCTGTACCAGAGGTGGATGCCGTTGCCCGATTTGGTTTCTCTTTGCCCCGAGGCGGTGAGGCGGTTGTTGCGCAACGTGCCGCCGGAAACCTGCGCCAGGTAGATGCCGAAGAAATTGTCGGTCAGTCGCAGATTTTCCAGACGGATGCCGGAAGATTCCTCCACCAGGATGCCGGCGTTGTCGTCCATAAAACTAACGCCTGATCCCCGCACCTCCAGGTCGCGGATGGTCACCGAGTCGGCCCGCACGATCAGCACGGAACCCTCGCCCCCGGCGTCCAGTACCGCCCGGCCTTCGCCGCGAATGGTCAGTGTCTTGTCGATGAGCAGGTTGCGCTCGCGGTAGGTGCCCTCCCTCAGAATGACGGTGTCGCCGGAATCGGCACGGGCCACGGCCTCGCGCAGGGTGGAGAGCTCCCCGCCCGGGGAGACGGTCCAGGTGCGGGATGCCTCCGCGGGGGAGGCAGGCTGTCCGGCAGTCGCCGCGGGGACGTAAACCGCCAGCAGCAGTAAGGCCGCCAGCAGCAGGGCGGTGACCTGCAGGTCCTGAAGGTATGTGCTTGAAGAATTCATGATGCTCAATCCATATGCTGTTTATGCTGCGATTTCACCTGCGGCTCAGCGCGCGATGCGCTCCCAGCTCGTGCGCTGGCCCGGGTACTCCGCCATGTGACGTTCTGCGGCCTGCTGCGATTCCACGGCCAGCAGGCCGGCGCCCATGGGACTGCGTATATTTTCACTCTGTATGAGCACCGCATCCTCAAGCCCCAGCCAGGTGCCCGGCTCGTTGAAATCGCTCACCCAGAAGGAGGCGCCTTCGGCCTCGGCCGGGTTCTCCGAGCGGTAGCTGCCCATGCATTCGATGGCGTCAAACTTGACGGCCTTGCCGGTGACAGTCACCATCTGGGAGGCGAATGCCGGGTCGGCGATCATCATCCTGCAATGCGCACATTCGTCGGAGCCGTAGTGGATGTCGGCGGGTCCCGTGCTGCAGCCTGCAATCAGGAGGGTCAGTGCCAGGACGGTCAGTGTGGTTCTCAATCCATTCATCGATATCTACTCAAAAGGTTTGTGTTATCGCTCGCGCCACCAGGCCAGCGCGGCCAGACCCATGGAACACATGGCCAGAAAAAAGCCGATGTGCGGCATAGAGGTGGTGCGCATGTTCAGCAGCTGCTTGGTGCCGATCAGCGGGGGCTGGTAGGTCATGCCCGGCACCTTGATGGCGGCGTCGGGATCCAGGTTGTGCCCATAGTCGTACTCCCAGAGCCAGAAGTCGGCAAGCCCGACCAGCGCCAGCAGCACGAATAAGGCCAGCCACACGGCCACCCATCTGCGTTTACCCCACAAGGCGATCACCAGTCCGGTGATGATAAATGCCGCAAATACAGGGGGCATGATTTTAAGCTCGGGGATGGAGTCGGGGTGGATCTCCTGCATGCCGATGTAGTGGTTCAGCCCGTTGATGTTCTGCAGATCCTGCGGGGACTTGCCCTCAATGGTGTTCACGCGAATATTGAGGCCGATGCCCTCAGGGTACTGGGGAGCGTCAAGCTTTATGCTCCAGATGGGGAATACGAACACACCTGCCAGCAGCAGGGCCGCAATGCCCATGATGATTCTGTTTTGCTTTTTCATCGCTGTGCTCAATCGTTTATTGGTTGCCTTTCCCGCGCAGCGGGTGATTCCTTTTGGATGCCGGCCGGGGGCGGCTGGGCCGCCCCGTCCGGCGGTAGGTAACGGAGAGCTGTCAAACTCTCCGCCACGATGGATTGAGTGTCAGACTATTCGCCGGTGCCGAAGCTGATCGGCACATCGGAGCCGGCAGGCGACACGCGAATGTATCCCTGCATCTCCTGGTGGAGCGCCGAACAGAAGTCCGTGCAGTAGAAGGGTGCTACACCCACGCGGTCGGGCGTCCAGACCAGGGTCCGGGTCTCACCCGGCATGATCAGAAGCTCGGAGGTATTGGCCCCGCGGACCGTAAAGCCGTGCGGCACGTCCCAATCCTGTTCCAGGTTGGTGACATGGAAGTAGACCGTGTCGCCCATTTTGATGCCCTCGATGTTATCGGGGGCGAAGTGGGTACGGATGGTGGTCATGTAGACGTGTACCTCGTTCCCGTCACGCTCTACCCGCGCCTGGTCTTCGCTGGTGATGGCGTGCGGGTTTTGGTTGTCTTCCAGCGGGTAGAAGCGAACCATGTCGTCGTCCATGATCAGATCGGCCGGGATGGCCTGCGCGTAGTGCGGCTCGCCCTCGGTGGGGAAGTCCAGCAACAGGCGCATCTTGTCGCCCGAAATATCTATGAGTTGGGCCGAGTGGAAGAGCTCGGGTCCCGTGGGCAGGTAGCGGTCCTTGGTGATCTTGTTGAGAGCCACCAGGTACTTGCCCCAGGGCTTGCGGCTGTCCCCGCCGGGGATCATAAGGTGACCCGGGGAGTAGTAGGTATCGATGCGGTCGAGCACCTCGAAGGTCTCCAGGCTCCACTTGACCACCTCAGAGGAGATGAAAGCCGTGGTGTAGGCGTTGCCGCGTCCGTCAAACTCTGTGTGGAGGGGACCCAGGCCTGGGTTCTGCACCTCGCCGGCCAGGGTGGCGTCGTAACGCAGCACCGGAATACCCTGCTCCTCGCCCTCATAGTCCTCGTTCTCGATGGCCTCGATCATTTTGCTGAAAGAGTGCACCGGTATGACCGTGGAGAGCTTTCCGCCCGCTACGATCAGCTCGCCGTCGGGCGATACGTCCACCCCGTGGGGTGATTTGGGCGTGGGCAGGTAGTAGATCATGCCCGGGAGCTCGGTGGGATCGAGCACGCGCACCTCGTTGTAGCGCTCGGTCTTGGCGATGTGGTCGGAGTCGATGTAGTTGCGCACGTAGTCGGCGGGCACCATCTCGCCTTCGCCCTGCGCGGCATACTCGGCCGCCTTGGCCCAGTTGACCGCGGCGATATAATCCTTGTCGTTGCGCGAGGCATTCACTTCCAGCAGGGTGTGGGCCTGCTCGCTGTTGTAGCTGGTGAAGAAAGACCAGCCGTGCGAAGGGCCCTTGCCTGCATGGGAAAGATCGTAATCGAATCCGGGCACCAGGATCTGAAAATCCAGTCGCATGGATCCGTCGTCCTGCATTTTGATGAAGGAGAGCGTACCCTGGAAATTTTCGGCGTAGGAGTCAATGGCCACGTCCCGTTCCCCGTCGTCGCCCATGGGAACACTGAAACGCGTGGCGGCCGAGATATACTCGGTATTCTGGGTTACAAAGGGCGAGGCATGGTTGCCCCCGGAGTTGGGAATCTCGATGATTTCCGTGGTCTGGAAGGAGTTGAGATCGATTTTCGCCACACGGGGCGTGTTGTTTTCGTTGATGAAAATGTACCGCCCGTCAGGCACGCCGTCGGTCTGGGAGAGCTCGGGGTGGTGAGCGTCGCCCCACGGCACGAAGCCGTAGGATGTTTCCAGCATCGCCTTGGTCTCCTCATTGTAGCCGTAGCCGTTGGTGGCCAGCTGCGAAAAGACAGGGACGGTATAGATATGGCGTCCCGAGGGAATGCCGTAGACACTGAGTTGTCCGCTGTAGCCGCCGGACATGAATCCGTAAAATTCATCGTACTCTCCGGGTGCCACGTATACCTGCTGGGCGGCGTCGGCGTCCGAGCCCAGCTCCTGGCTGGAGCAGGCGCCCAGTATAAGCACCAGGGCCGCCAGCGGCAGGTACCGCAGGGTATGTAGGATGTGAGCATTCATAATGGTCTCCGTTCTGGATGTTGTGGTTGGGTTGATATCGTTACTGTTCGTTTTCCGAGGCCAGGTACTCGACGATCGAGCGGGCCTGTTCGCGGGTCAAATTCTGGTTGGGCATGGGTGTGAGGAACTGGGAAAGCATTTTCTTGGCTTCCGGATGTTCCTTGACCATACCCTCGGGATTGAGGATCATATTCATGACGAATGTGGGGCTGCGCGTTTCGAAGATGTCGCCAAGAGCCGGTCCCACATACCGCTCACTCATCTTGTGGCAGGCCGAGCATTTGGTTCTGAAAACCTCGGCGCCCGCCTCCACCATCTCGGGGTCGAGGGATTCGAGGGTGATGACTTCGTCCACCGGTCCGACGCCGTGCTCCAGTTCAAATTCCGACAGACCGGACGAGGTTGCCGCGGCTTCCGAAGAGGATTCGGATTCGTTGCTTTCCGTAGAGTCACCGCTGCAGCCGCCCAGGAGCAGGGCCGTCACGATTATCCATCCTGATAGTTTCATTGGCGTATTCATGTCAGTCTGATCCGAGTTTTGAGGTTCTGGTTCTAAGTCCCTGTTATTAAGTAATAAAGAGTATTATATCTTATTTAAGTCCAAAAAAATCACTCCCAGTCAAAGTCACCGTCGGCTGTTATGCGCAGGTTCATCACCTTTCCTTTTTTGGCCAGCTCCACCAGGTTGGTGGTCTCCAGCATGGTCCGGATGCCGTCGCGCGTGCCTGCCCATTTATCATGCAGCGGACATGGTTTTCCCGATCCGCAGCCCGGCAGGCCCAGGGCACACTCGGTGAACAGCTCTCTGCCGTCAATGGCTACCACGATATCAAACAGGTTCACCTCACCTCCCGGCCTGGTAAGCCGTACACCCCCGTTGGGGCCCTTGTGCGATTCCACAAGTCCCGCTGCGTTGAGCTGCTGCAGGATCTTGGTCAGGAAATGAAAGGAAATATCCAGCCTCCCACTCATCTCCCTGATGGAGGTATAGGGCCCGTTGCTGTGAGAGGCCAGGTAGAGGCCCGCCCTCAGCCCATAAACACATGACTTGGAAAGAAGCATGGCGCCTTATTAAGTATTAAGAGTCTTTAGTCTTAATTTACGGCTTCCCGGGACAAGTGCAAAACTTTTTTCAAGTCTGTACATGCCTTAATCGCCACGCTGTAACTGAAAGGACGAGAAAGGCTGGTACCTGCTGAAGGTGCACGAGGGACTCACCGTCGCCGAATACGACTCCATGGCGCTTACCGCGAACGATCTGGGCATGCCCTACGGGGGACACATTCCCAACGAGGTGGGCCTGAAACATGCCCTGCAGGCCGGCCAGCAGACGGTGGACCACCTGGAAGGGTGCCTGGAGTTCATGGGCGCCATGGAAAGCCCGGCCACCGAGGCGCAGATTCGCAGGGCGGTAAACCTCTCCCTGGAGACCGGCGTCTGGACTGGATTTCCAACGTGCAGTCTGATACCGATCCCGAAACGGCTGAAATCATGGCCGACAACCGCCTGCGCGACCTGGCGGGCGTGATGGTGGGAGCGACTAGCCCCCCCCTACAGCCCGAGGGTGTAGGTGAATTTCAGAAGAAGAGCGCGTCCCCGGGATATGGGGCGTCGCGGCACGCCCGGGTCGAGCACCTCCCGCTCGGTGTTGAGTTGCTCGTTGTAGACCAGCCAGAGGTCCCTTCCCTCTCCGAAGTTGTAGCGCACCCTAAGGTTGGCCGCCACCAGCTCGGCCACGTTGCTGTACTGCACAAAGGCGTTGCCCGACAGCCGGCGATTTGCGGCCATCTGGGTACGCAGACGTACGATGTGGGCGTCGTAGGATTGTCCCCGTCCCGGGAAACGCAGGGCGTTGAAGGAATAGGTACCTCCCAGCTCCAGGTGCTCTGAGACGTTCCAGACCGGTTCGGCCGAAAATCCCCAGCGGTGTCCGTCGTAGAAAGAACCTGCACTGACCGTCAGGTTGGTGCGCAGCAGCCGGTAGGGGGCCATCTGGAAGCGGGCCTCCCCGCCTATAAAGCGGTACGCACCCTCAGGGACTTCAGTCCCGGGAAGGAAAGAGACGTCCCGCCGAAGGTCTTCGTAGCGCCCCTCCAGGGAGAAGTTTAGTTCCGCCCCAGACATCATCGCAAGTTCGCCGGATAGCTCCAGGCTGCCCGTCTCCAGGCTTCCGTCGGGATTGCGTACGTAGGACGAGCCCGACAGGCCGGCCTGCCATCGCCTCAGCCCATCACCCTGCTCCAGCAGGCGCGCGAAATTGGCCGACAGGCTGCCCGAGGTGAAATCCCTGCGTGTTACAAAACCCACGCCCGGATCAAAATTACGGCCGGAGCGGGCGAAGGAGGCCGAATAGAAGAAGCCCTGGTTGCGGCGGTTGGACCAGTCCACGCTCAGGAAACCGGTATCGCCGGGGTCGCCACGCTGCCCGGCCGTCAGCCCGTCGTAGAAGGTCTGGGCATAGCGCAGGGTGGCGTAGTCATTGCCTGTCACCCGCAACACCCCGTCCATCCCGTAGGCCACGTTGTGGCCGGCCTCGGAGAGGCGGCTGGTCAGCATGGCGCCCAGGTAGGAGTTTTCGTTGAAAACCCGGCGCTTGAGACGCAGCACCCCGAAATTCTCGGAGGGCAGGTTGTCGCTGTCGGCTGTCTGCATATTGAGCAGGCCCAGATCCCACTCTCCGGTACGGCCCGTCAGGCGGCCGCCTCCCCAGATGCGTATAGGGGTCCCCTCGGCATCCAGACCGATGCGGCGGCTGAAAAAGAGCTGGTCCCTTCCCCCCAGGCTGAAGCTAAAAATGGAGGCGCGCTCCTGGAAGAACTGCCGCTTCTCCGGGAAAAAGAGGGGAAAGCGTGTGAGGTTGACCTGCTGGTCGTCGGCCTCCACCTGGGCGAAGTCGGTGTTGAAGGTGGCGTCCAGCGTCAGGTTGGAGCTCAGATTGTACTTCAGGTCGAAGCCTGCCTCCCGGGTAAAGTCGTTGTGCGCCTCCCAGGCAGAAGAGGACGCGCTGTATGCGGCCTGGCGTTCCAGTCCTCCCAGCAGATAGGGACTCAGGTAGAGGGGGCGCCGGCTCTCCACGCCTTCCAGCACTACGTCGCGGGCCTGGGATGGCTTGGCGAAGGCCAGTCCCCACTCGGGCGGTATGGCAGGATAGATGTGGCGGCGCACGCCCCTGGAAAGGTAGCGGTAGGTAATGAACCCAATTTCAGCCCGCCCGTCGCGCACCTGCAGCCCGATACTGGAAAAGGGTATGCGCATCTCGGCGAACCATCCCTCGGAAGTGCGGGTGGTCTCCACCTCCCAGTGGGTGTTCCAGGTGTCGTTCATGGGCCTGCCCGACGAGAAGTCGGCGTCGTTGGAGATGGCCATGTCAACGCGCACGCCGGCGGGATTGGTGAAAAACCAGAGGGCGTTCTCGTTATCGTTGAAGGGGTCCACCACCAGGGCGAAGGTGTCGTCCTCGCTGTAATCGTCCCGCGAGAGCGTATTCACGCGGATATCGGACGGATCGGAGGTGTATAACTCGCCCGCTACATAAAGATGGTTGCCGTCGTGGGCTACACGGATGAGGGTTCTGTCGGACATCTCCCCGCGGAAGACCGGCTCGAACATGACCAGGGGGAGGGGATCGATGCGGCGCCATGCGTCCTCGTCGATCTTACCGTCAAGGGTCACCGGCCCACTGAGCCTGGGAATAGGATTTTTCAGGGAGTCGGCCGGCTGGGCCGGAAGACCGTAAGGAATAAGCGCCACAAGCAGCGCCGCAGCCGAAAGTTGTTTGAAACAGTACATAGGTTTCGCTGTCGAAGGAGGTTCTGCGTGGCTTAAGAAAAGCATTCGCGGGAAGAGATGCTGTAGCGGACGGAAAAACGCAGACACAAAAAAGGGGATCCCGGTAGGTGGCCGGGTTCTCCGCCCCTTCATCCGCTCCATGTGATGATTCATCCTTGACACGTCGGGTCTCGTTCCCAAATAGGGGCAAAGCTATGAAAATCTTCCTAACGTCCGCCCTACACAACCACAACCCTGCATACACGCCCCCGGCGGATGTCGCCAACAAGGAAAGCCTCTTCGGCCGCAGACCAGGCCAGGGCCTCGGCGTGAAAATCCTCCTCGGCCAGCTCCATGAAAGGACGGCTGGACTGCAGCGGACGGTTCCGACGGCGGATCTCTGCCTGCAGGTGCCGGTAGGCGGCAAGACCGCGCAGCTCCTCGAAGTCGGGATCGACGGCGAATGCGCTGTCGGCGTAGAGCCTGCTGCGCGCGTCAAGCAGCGCCAGGGAGCGCTCGCTTTCGTCTCGCAGGGCCAGGGCGGCGGCCAGGTTGTAGCTCAACACGGGATGCCAGGGACGCAGGGAATCGGCGCGGCCGGCCGCCCGGTAGAATCCCTCCGTGTCGCCTTTACCGTAGGCCTCCATGCTCTCCCGGTAGTAGTCACCCGCGCTCTTCTGGGCGCGTGCGGTCAGCAGGGTGCCGCCGAGCAGGAGCAGAAGGGAGACGGCTTTGAAGAAGGTGCAACGGATCATGATCTTCGATAGGATTTCCGGTTGCACCCAAGGTAGGCAAATACGCGACTTGCCGAATCCCGCATGGCGCGAATCGTCACCTGGGACCCCTGGGAGCCAACTAATGCGGGACCGGCGCGGATACGCTGATGCGCCTACAGGCCATGCGCTCCTTCGAGGGCCTGGTGGAACATCCGAATTCCCGCATTCGGGAGTTGTTGGAGCAGTACCGCGGGGTGGGCTGAGAGAAAACGCCGCGCTCAGTTCTCGCGGTACATTTCGGTGGCAAGCCGCTCCACCACCGGCTTCTTCTCCTGCGGGTTGCCCACCCGGATAGCGTCGGTCAGGGCCAGCAGGTTGTAGAGGCGCGGGTCCTGCTCGCAGGCCCGAGGCACGGTGTGATAGAGTGGATTTACCGAAGCCCCCTTGACGCCTGCGCTGCCCCCCGGCCATACGTAGGGGAGATCCAGTACGAACTCGTCCTTGAGCAGCTCGCACGAGTGCGCCGTGGGCATGCCGCGGGTGAGGCGACCCGGCTCCACCGGATAGACGTAGCGAAGCCCGTAGACCAGGAACTCCAGCAGCCGGTCGCGCGCCACCTCTCGCTTGTTCTTCTCGATCAGCCCCGCCTGCATGGATCGGTAGACCGACTCGCTCACCTCGGAATTGCTGAGCTGAATCTCCCGGGCGATGTCTTTGAAATACCAGTCGCGTCCGCTAAAAGATATCATCTTCAGCATCACAATGACGTCCTGGGGACGCATGCCTTTGTGTTCCTTCATGGAGAAGACCCCTATTTGCAATTTGCAAAATGCATGATTGGCGAAATTTACCAAAGTTGCAAATTTAAATGGCAGAAAGGGCGTGAGGGCGCAGGCGTCTGTCAAGACACCTCCGAGAGCTTGCGCTCAAGGAAGCGTCGGTTGAAGCCGTTGTGAGTATGCCGCAGCACCGGGCATCCCCGGGCCAGTTCGGCGGCCTGATCCAGGCTATCGGCCATGAGGAAATAGTAGCCACTGACCAGCTCCTTCGATCCAGCGCTGGTGCACCTCGATCTCCTTCTGCATCTCTTCCGGCGAGTACTCCTCGTAGATGCTCTGGTCTTCAAACAGTATCAACATATATTTTTCCATGTTAAGGAGAAATTGGTTTAGGGTTGCATCGTATGAACAATCGTGCGAGACTAAAGGAGACAATTAGTACCTGTGAACGGCCGCACCCCCCG
>JAXHMM010000015.1 GCA_034521445.1 Balneolaceae bacterium
GAATTGGATTTTTTTCCCAGGCCCGGGGGCACGGGAAATCGGTCTACGGTTTCCGTGCCCCCTTTTTTTATTGCGCCGTCTCCCCTAGAAGCTGAGTGCCCTCCCCTTACGCCTCCCGTAAATTTGCCTATATTCTGCAGGAATGCCCCGCAACAGACACCCAAATCCAGCGCTGACGCCCCTATGCCTCTTCTCCAGGAAATAGCCGACGCCCACCGACGCCTCCGGGGCAAGGTGCTCCGCACGCCCCTGGTGCGCTCCCGCTGGTTGAGCGGGGCCGTCGATGGCGAGGTCTGGCTCAAGCTGGAGAGCGAGCAGCATACGGGTTCCTTCAAGGCCCGGGGCGCCCTCAACAAGCTGCTCTGGCTGCGCGAGCAGGGCGTGGACGCCCTGCCGGTGACAGCCTCCACCGGCAACCACGGGCAGGGCTTCGCCCGCGCGCTGCACCTGCTGGGGATGGAAGGCAAGGTCTTCCTCCCCCGCGGGGCGGACGAATCGAAGGCGGAGGCCATCTCCTCATGGGGCGCCGTTCTGGAGTATTATGCCGAGGACCCCTACGAGACGGAGGTGCACACCCGTCAGCTGGCCGAAGAGAAGGGATGGGTCTACGTGAGCCCCTACAACGACCTCCAGGTGGTGGCCGGGCAGGGTACCATTGCGGCGGAGATCTGGGAGCAGGGACCCGCCCCCGACACCATCCTGGCCACCGTCGGGGGAGGCGGACTCATATCGGGCCTGGCCTGTCACGCACGGGACCGCGACCCGGAGGTGCGCATCCTCGGCGCCCAGCCGGAAAACTCCCCCGAAATGGCCGTTTCGGTGCGGGCGCCGGCGAATACCGGGAGGTGGAATCCCGCCCCACCCTCTCCGACGGGCTCGGCCGGCGGCTTCGAACGCAATGCCATTACCTTCGACTATTGCCGAAACTACGTCGACCAATTTATCCTGGTGCCTGAAAATGAGATCGAGGAGGGCATCCGCGGGATGATCGCCCGCCACCACAAGCTGGTGGAGGGGTCGGCCGCGGTGGCCGTGGCCGCCCTGCTGCGTGAGCCGGAGCGCTTCGCCGGCCGGACCACCGCGGTCGTCATCTGCGGGGCCAACATTGCCACGGAGAAGCTGAAAAAGGTGATCTGCGGCTGATACTTTTTAAGCCGGACTCCCCGTTGAGCAAACGAACCCCAACCAACCGTCAAGACCATGCGCGCTTCTCTTCTTACCACGCTCTTCCTCCTGCTGACCCTCTCGCTTCAGGCCCAGCAGACCCGGCAGAATCCCTCCACCATCCAGGTCAACGCCACCGGAGAGGTGCAGGTGCCGGCGGACCTCATCCAATTCAACATCCAGGTGAACGCCGAGGGCAGCTCGCCCCAGCAGGTATACGACCTTCACAAGCAGCGGGAGACGCGCC
Organism: Balneolaceae bacterium; assembly: GCA_034521445.1. Lineage (NCBI taxonomy): Bacteria > Pseudomonadati > Balneolota > Balneolia > Balneolales > Balneolaceae > Balneolaceae bacterium. Next base: position 1,412 of record JAXHMM010000015.1, read on the forward strand.
TGGTGGAGCTGCTGAAAGAGTATGGAATCGCGGATGACCGCATCCGTTACCGTCCCGTCTCCATCAGCTCCGTGAACGAGAACCGCCGTACGGCCGGGGCCCTTTCGGTGCGAACCAGCCAGCAGGTATACCTTACCCTCGAAGATTTCGAGGTTTATGAGCGTATCCAGCTGGGACTCATAGAGGCAGACTTCGACCAGTTCAGCGGAAGCTTCTCCTCCACCCGGGCCGATTCGGCCCGGGACGAGGCCCTGGCGCAGGCCCTGGCAGAAGCCCGCCGCAAGGCCAGCCTCATCGCCCGGGAAGCCGGCGTGCCGCTGGGACGCATTCTTGAAATTACCTACGGCGGAGACAGCTATCCTATGGAGCGCGGCATGATGATGAGCGAGATGGCGGCCGGCTCGGCCGACCTGATGGAATTCCCGCAGACGGTCACGCTGAGCAGCACCGTCTCCATACGCTTTGCCATCGGCCGGGAGTAGGCGGCCCGCATCTCAGTCCCCGGTCAGCCACCGGAAGCGGCGGTGGAATCGTCACGGGCGTAGATGTCGGCCGCGTTGACCGCCTCAAAGAAACGGCGCACCTTCTGCTCGCCTTCCGGTGGATTGAGCCCGTAGTACCAGTAGCGCTCCAGATCGCCCCGGTTCATGAGCTGCTGCATGGTGCCCTGCGACTTGTGCTCGGCAATGACCCAGTTGGCGATCATCTTGTAGTTGAGCTCGTTTTCGTGGCCGAAGGTCTGCGTGCGGTCGAAGACAAAAGGCGTGACCGAGCGGTCCAGCCGCGTCAGCGGATAGTCCTCCAGCATCTCGAAGGAGCTGGGCTCTTCGTCCGCGCTCGCCATGCTGGTGGCCAGCACCAGGGGACGCTCCTCCGGCGCCATCCCCTCGACGGCCCGCAGCGCCAGGATGGCGGAGGCCTTGTGGTGGGCGTGGGTGCCGGGGTATGGCATCATGGTGAAGACAAAGTCGTAGCCCTCTTGGCGGATGGTCTCGCGGAGGGTGGAGACGATATAGTCGGCGTCCCACTCCTCCATGGGCACCGCGGGGTCGAGGGAGTACTGGCGGTCGAGCTGTTCGAAGAAGAAATACTTGCGCATGCCCACGATTTCGCCCCCGGCCATCAGTTCCTGCTTGCGGATATTGGGGAGCCAGGCGCGTCCCACCTCCTCCTTGTCCAGCTCCTTGCCGTAGATGTAGTTGCCCAGCGTGGAGTAGCGGTAGCCCCCCTCCCCGTTGGTCATCAGCGCCAGGTCCACCACCCCGCCCAGCAGATGGGTCGTCTTGAAAACGGTGGCGGCGTAGATGGCGTCGTCGTCGGGGTGGGCGGTCACCAGCAGAATGCGCGGCTGGTAGTCAAGCTGCGCGGCGGGCGGCTGCGGGGGAGCCTGGGCGTACGCCGCCTGCCAGCCGGCGGAGGTCAGCAGGGCTGCGAGCAGCAGCGTTGAAACGGTTCGGAATGCAAATCGATGGTTCATGTCGAATGGTTTTGGATTGCAGAGCGGTTGAAAGGTAGAAATCTGGCGGGAAAATAAAAGCCGCAGGCTACGAGCCGCGCATCTCCTGCAGGATGGGCCGGATGGCCTCCCAGACGGTCTGGGCCATCCTTTCGTGTCCCCGAGCGTTGGGATGAATGCCGTCGTTCTGCATGTACTCCTCGAAGCCGCCCACCCCCTCCATCAGAAAGGGAATGAGCTCGGCGTCGTTCTCGCGGGCCAGCTCGGGGTACATGGACTCAAAGCGCGCGGTGTAATCGGGTCCCAGGTTGGGCGGCACCTGCATGCCGGCGATCACGATGCGCGCGTCGGGGTAGGTCCCGCCTACCTTGTCGATGATCTGCTGCAGGTTCTGCCGTGTGGAGGCCAGGTCGATGCCGCGCAACCCGTCGTTGCCCCCCAGCTCCAGCACAAAGAGATCCACGTGCTGGCGCAGCACCCAGTCAATGCGGCGGAGTCCCCCGGCCGAGGTCTCCCCGCTCAGTCCCCCGTTGACGACCGTAAAGTTCCAGTCCAGCGAATCGATACGCCGGCGCACCAGCGCGGGAAAGGCCTGCTCCTGCCCCACCCCGTAGCCCGCCGTAATGCTGTCGCCGAAAAAGAGGATGCGCATGGATTCGGTCTGGGGCGCGCCCTCCGCCTCCGCGCCCCCTCCCCCGCCCTGTGCCACAGCCGTGCCGGCCACGCCTGCCAGCAGGAGCAGGAGCGCCAGGACATAAGGTTTAACATGCATTAACGGAAGACTCATCTTTTGCCGTTTATATTCGTAGGAGGCCGAACGGTCCCGCGCGGGAAACCGCGCCGTCCCCGGCAGCCCAAAACTCCAGGCGGGCGCCTCCCGTTCCGGCGGGAGGCTGCCGTAGGGCGGAATGATTTGCCCGGCCCGGAACGTTATCGCACCTTGCATTTCAACCCGGCTGGAGACCATGGACAAGGCCATACTGGAAGTTACGAATCTTACCCAGCAATTCAGAAGCGGCGACCGCGAGCTCACCGTGCTCGACCACGTCGATTTCTCCGTGGAGGAGGGCACCACCTGCGCCATCGTGGGTCCCTCGGGCAGCGGCAAAACCACCCTGCTCGGGCTCTGCGCCGGACTGGACCGGCCCACCGCGGGCGAGGTGGTGCTCAACGGGGTGAGCCTGGGAGCGCTGGACGAGGACGAGCGCGCGCGGGTCCGCAACGAACACGTGGGCTTTATCTTCCAGACGTTCCAGCTGGTGCCCACCCTCACCGCCCTTGAAAACGTCATGGTGCCGCTGGAATTGCGGGGCGAGGCTACCGAAAGGGTGCGCGACCACGCCCTCGACCTGCTGGAGCAGGTGGGCCTGGGAGAACGCACCAGTCACTATCCCACCCAGCTTTCGGGCGGGGAGCAGCAGCGCGTAGCCATCGCCCGCGCCTTCATCAACCGCCCGCGCATCCTCTTCGCCGACGAGCCCACGGGCAACCTGGACGCCGATACCGGCGCCACCATCGAGGAGCTCATGTTTGAGCTGAACCGGGCCTCCGGCACCACCCTGGTGCTGGTCACCCACGACCTGGAGCTGGCCCGCAAGTGCCAGCGGGTGATCCGCCTTCGCAGCGGCGCCATCCACAGCGATGAGCAGACGGCGGAAGCTGCCGTCGGAACCGACGCCAAAAGCCGCTAGCCCTATGTTCAGCACGTGGACCTGGAAAATGGCGTGGCGGGACGCCCGCTCCAACAAGAAGCGGCTGCTGGTCTACATCTCGGCCATCGTCATCGGCGTGGCCGCCCAGGTGGCCATCACCTCCTTCCGCGACAGCCTCAACTACACCATCGATCGCCAGGCCAAGGAGCTGCTGGGCGCCGATCTGCAGATCGACTCCGAGGATCCCTTCACCCCCGAACAGCAGGCCTTCTTCGATTCCCTCGGCGGGGAGCAGTCGACGGTAGTGGACTTCCCCTCCATGGCCCTCTTCCCCGGCAAAGGCACCCGCCTGTCGGACCTCCACGCCGTGGAGGGCGGCTTCCCCTTCTACGGGGAGCTGGAGACCGACCCCGCCTCCGCCGCCCGCACCTACCAGCAGGGGCAACGCGCGCTGGTGGACCACACCCTGATGACCCAGTTCGGGCTGCAGCCGGGCGATTCGGTGAAAGTCGGACAGGTCACCTTCGAGATCGCAGGCTCCCTGCTCAAGATCCCCGGGCAGAACCTTGCCATCTCCATGGTGAGCCCGCGCATATTCATACCCAAAGCCTGGCTGGACTCCACAAACCTGGTGCAGCGCGGCAGCCGCATCGACTACAATACCTACTTCCAGTTCAGCGACGAACGCGATTTTGCACAGATCGAGGAGGCGGCGGACCGTTTCACCGAGTCCCAGGAACCCGACTACGACATGGGCTATGACACGGTGGAAGAGCGCCAGCAGGAGCTTGGCGCCGTGGTGGACAACCTGGGACGCTTCCTGAACCTGGTGGGCTTCATCGCCCTGTTGCTGGGCGGCATCGGGGTGGCCAGCTCCATCCACGTCTACATCAGCCGCAAGATCAACGCCGCCTCGGTGCTGCGCTGCTTCGGCGCCTCCGGCCGGCAGGTGACCGGCATTTTCCTCATACAGGCCCTGGTGCTCGGTTTCCTGGGCGCCTTGGCCGGCGTGCTCGTCGGCATCGCCCTGCAGTATATGCTGCCCGGCCTTTTCAGCACCTTCCTGCCGGTGGAGGTCATCCTGCGCATCTCCTGGCTGGCGGTGGGACTGGGCCTGCTGACCGGCACGGGCGTGGCCCTTGTTTTCGCCCTGCTGCCCCTGCTCTCCCTGCGCAAGGCCTCCCCCCTCTATGCCCTGCGCTCCCTGAAAGGCTCGCTCATTTCCCTGCTCTCCTGGCGCACCCGCTACGGGGTCTATGCCGCGGTTGCGCTTACGGTTACCGCCTACGCCGCCCTGCTGACCCAAAGCGTAAAGGCGGGCATCTTCTTCACCACGGGCATCCTGGTGGCGCTTGGTCTCCTCTGGGGTGTGGCGCACGCGCTCATATGGGCCGTTCGCCGCTGGTTCCCCTCCGGCTGGCCCTACGTCTGGCGACAGGGACTGGCCAACCTCTACCGTCCCAACAACCAGACCTCCGTACTCATGCTCTCCCTCGGGCTGGGCATGCTCATGGTGAGCACCCTCTACTTCAGCCAGGACATGCTCATGTCCGAGCTGGAGTTCGCCTCCCGGGAGGACGCCCCCGACCTGGTGCTTTTTGATATTCAGTCCGACCAGAACGACCGCGTCAGCGAGATCATCCGCGGCGGCGGGGGCCAAATCATCCAGAACGTGCCCATGGTCACCATGCGCATCTCCCACCTGCGGGGGAGGCCGGCCGATTCGGTGCAGGCCGACACCACCGACCGGGTGAGCGGCTGGGCCCTCAACCGCGAGTACCGCGCCACCTACCGCGATTCGCTGACCGAAACCGAGACCCTGGTGGAAGGCACCTTTACGGGCTCGGTGGCCGACACGGTGGACGTGCCGCCGGTAAGCGCCTCCCGCGAGATCACGCAGGATCTCAACCTGGAGCTGGGCGACAGCCTCACCTTTGACGTGCAGGGCGTACCGGTGCAGGCCCATATCGGCAGCATACGGGAGGTGGACTTCCAGCGGGTGAGTCCCAATTTCTTCATGGTCTTCCCCGAAGGGATCCTGGAGGGAGCGCCGCAGATCTGGGTGACCATCAGCCGGGTGGGCGACGAGCAGACGGCCTCCTCCATCCAGCAGCAGGTGGTGCAGGCCTTTCCCAACATCTCGGCCATCGACATTACACGGGTGCTGGAGACCATCAACGAATTCATCGACCAGATCTCCTTCGCCATCCAGTTCATGGCGCTCTTCAGCATTCTGACCGGTCTCATCGTGCTGGCCAGCTCCGTGGCCACCAGCCGCTACCAGCGCATCCGCGAGAGCACCCTCCTGCGCACGCTGGGAGCCAGCAAGGCGCAGATCATTAAAATTCTTTCGGTGGAGTACCTATTCCTGGGCGTGCTGTCGGCCCTTACGGGACTGATTCTCTCGGTGGGTGCCACCTGGCTGCTGGCAGGCTGGTACTTCGAGCTGGACTTTGTGCCCGATCCCATGGTGATTGTGGTGGGCACCGCCGCCGTCACCGCCCTCACCATCGCCATCGGCATGGTCAACAGCCGCAGCGTCTACCGTAAGACGCCCCTGGAGGTGCTGCGCCTGGAGCACGGTTGGGTCGCCGTGACAATCCGGTTTGTCCTTTCGCAGGTAATGAGATAGAATTAGGCATCGAGGCCGCAACTCAAACACCCGCATCATATGGCTACGGCAACCGCTGATCGAGGAGTTTCTGGAGGAGCAGTTCAACGAGAACCGCGTGCGCTACCTCTTCTACAAGGAAAAGCAGCTGCTCAAGGAGGGCGATTACCGCACCTTTGCCGAGCGCCAGCTGGAACACAACCGGAGTATCTTCTGGTCGGTCTCCTTTACGGTGTTCTTGCTGCTGGCCTACGGCACCTGGTTCCTGCTGGAATACGGCACCGAACCCACCGCGCTTCCGCCTGGCGCTGACCCTTGCCGCCCTGGGCTGCGCCTGGCCGGCATGCTGCTTTTCACCGCGCGTGAGTACTACACCATAAGGGGCTCGATGACCCTGCTGATCAAGCTGTTGGACGAATACGATGTACCCGGTCGTCGTAAGTGGGTCAAATCGTCAGAAGTCAAAAAACAGGTGTAAGAGGAGGTCAGAATGGGCTAAAGAGGTTTGAGTTATTCAAGATTCGGAATGAAAGTATTGCCAGAGTAGCGAAGAGTCCGTTTCTAACCAAATGATGTATTCACGGTCGTTGCTTCAATTACCGATCCAAAACACCCGCATAAAGCTTTGATCAAGATACATTCATATCCGAGATGAACTATCGTCGTCATGATTAATAATGTACCTCTAGACAAGTAATACGGCCACTTTGATTTATGAAACAGAAGCGACGATGCCAAAAATGCCTCAAGACAATTAGTACTATCAAACAACTTTCCGCCCAACCTCACAACTTTCAGGAGCGCCATCGTGAAAAATTCCAGGCTGTATCCGGTTCCATCAGCTTCCCCGCGCAGTCATGCCAAGAGAGGAACAATTGCGAGGGTGCCTATAATGGTTACAAGTTGCTTCCCAGATCGACCATAGTGTTTACATAGAGATTGATAAGCCTTGACAGTTTCCGTTTCAAACTCCGTATAATAAATTCGGGTTCGGTTATGATATTACGCGCCACTCGTAGGCATTCGAATGGATTCCAGGTATCTTCCCGAGTGTATTCGTATATATCAATAATAAATATCCGCAATCCTCATTCCTTTAATGGCGCTGACAAAATAGTTTGTTTTTATGTGTATCGAGATCATATACTCTTACTGGCGGTAAAACGTGGGCTAGTTACCTTCGTATTCTCAATTTCTTCTTTGTGGTTCAATGGAAGCGTATGCAATCGGGCTGATAATCCTGCGAATCTCATTTCCACTCAAATTAAAATAGAATAGGTAACTCGTCCTGGTGGAATAAATAAATGCTCACCATTTACCTGACTGAAACTACTTCTCCCAGTTAAAGAAATAGCATTTATGGGCTGAAGTTATGCGGCTGAATTTTACTGTATGATATTTAAGGAAGAACTTTGAAAAAATTAGCCGATAGTGAAGAACTGAACTGATTAAGCTATCTCCTACCGCAACCATGCGATAAGGGTCATATTTCACCGTTCGGTAAAAATGAAGCTCGCCATGGAAAGTGAAAAACCCATTATTTTCCGTTTCCGGAATCCATTGCGAAGAGCGTATCAGTGGAATTCTTCTATATCAATGAGTGAAACTCACCTGGACCTGGCCGGTTCCCCCTCCGGACGATCTGATATACCTTCCACCCAGATTTTGAAACCGCTCAGTACTCATGTCCCCAAAGTCCCCACGAAAATCGATCCATCGATCATTTCAAAATTTTTGTGCCCGCAGGAATCTTTAGTGTCAGAATGCAGATTAACTTTATTTCCAGATTATCATTATTCCACATTCTACTATCCGGCGATTGCATGATTTCGTTCTTATCCGAATAATTTTATTTCTTTTCCGGTCCACTCGAGATATATTGATAAGCAACGACCGGAGACAATAATTACAAATATTGTGATTATTGCTATTTTAATTTCTCTCATAGCCCCATAATGAGTCCATTTTACATAAAAAGGCCCAACAGGCCTTCTCCGGACCCATTACTTCTGCAGTCTTAATCCTCAATGGGCCCTTGCCACTCACCATTACAGGTTAATGAAACCGTTACATCCCTGCTGTTTAGGCATGAAACCGCTTGACAGGAATCTTGGGTCCATTCTCCACATAATTCCGTGCAGAGATTATCACAGTATAGCAAGTCATCGTCATCTTGCCCCAATAATGAATTCGGATGGAAACAAATCCGACTGCTAGTATGAGTACCGCTCTGATGATGAGTTTAAAATTATTTCATAATACACATTGATTTATTTTTTATTGCAACGTAAATCCAACATTTGTTTTTTTTTTCTGATAAAGTCAAATACATGATTCAAAAAATTTTATTTTCACAGACGTAGGTTTTATTACGTACTAGTTAGGTGTAATGTCAATGGTATTACACCTAAATCACTTCCCATTCAGGTTTAGCCCCATTTAAGAGACTTGTATAATGGGACGCGTTTGTCAATATTAAGGTGACTATGAAGCTGCTACTCCAACCCCATCCCCAGCTGTCCCCCGGAAAACATTTCAAACGCATGCTGCCCGGCCTGAAGAAGCGCAAGGTGCGCAGCGGCAAGAAGCCGGGCGCCGCCCCGGTCATCGTGCAGCATATCGGTGAGCAGCGCGTGGACGAGGTGCAGATCACCATTCGCGACTACAGTGAGGGCACGTGGACGAGAGTCCATTCGCGACATCGAGGAGGCGCGCCCTTACCTGGAGGATCCCTCCAAGACGTGGATCAAGGTCTACGGCCTGCACGACATCGAAAAGCTCAAGACCATCTGGTCCTATTTCGATTTGCACCCGCTGATCCAGGAAGACATCGTCAGCACGCAGCACGTTCGCGGTGTGGAGCAGCTATCGACAACTGCACTTCTATCTTTCGTGCTGCGCGCGCTTCGACTGTCCGACGGCGCAGGAGGAGACCCTGGACAGCCGAGCAGATCAGCGGTGGTGCTGGGCGACAACTTCGTCCTTTCCTTCCAGGAGAGCGACAAGCCGTGGGCTTCGGCTCCCATCCTGGACCGGCTGCGCATCGAGAGCAGCCGCATCCGGCAGCGCGGGACCCTGGACTACCTCGCCTACGCGCTGATCGGACACCGTCGGTCGACCACTACTTTGAGCGCGCTCGAAGGCCTGGGTGACGAGACCGGTAGCGCTCGGAGGATCAGCTTCATCGAGGATCCCGATGCGGAGCATCTTCCAGCCACATCCACCGGCCTCCGTCGCGACGTCACCTACGTTTCGAAAGAGCGGTATGGCCGCGCTTCGCGATACGCTCGAACAGCACCATACGCGACGAGCTCGCCGTTTCGTCGAGGACGCCACGAGGCATCTTCCTGCGGACGTGTTGCACGGCCAGCGTAGTCCAGATCATCGACAACGTGGAGAACTACCGTGACATGCTCGATGGGCCGATGCACGACATGTTACATGACGCGGGTCTGCAATACGAATGAACGAAGTGATGAAGGTGCTGACCATCATCGCCACCATCTTCATCCCCCTCGACCTTCATCGCGGGCATCTACGGCATGAACTTCGATCCCGACGCCAGCCCCGTGGAACATGCCCGAGCTGGGCTGGTACTGGGCCAGGCGAC